>CAZBOC010000294.1:0-3786 GCA_964493225.1 uncultured Caulobacterales bacterium
ACATGACCGAGAATACGCCGAGCTCCAGGAGGTTCGGCGCGCGGCCCAGATGGCCCTCGATCTGCGCGTATTCCTCCGGGCTCAGGCCATGGTCGGCGACGATTTCGGGTGTGATTTCGGTCATTCTTGTTTAGTCATCAGATTTTTTTGTTCTCGTTGGGGTTCGCACCGCCGGATCTCATAGTTCCAGCGCCCGCCGGCGTCGAGACAGCCGTCAATAGTGAGAAAATCGCTATTGCGCAAAACGAAGAAGAAAATCGACAGGGCCGCCGCCGCCAACACGAGACCAGCAGTCCAGAATTTCGCGCCGTGCATTGGCTCCGCCTTCCCTTCACAACCGGTCACAGATCCGTCAGTGCATCCATAAAAGCGTTGCAGCGCCCTTGCAAATGCTTCATTTACGCTTGCTTCCTGCGCCCAGTAGGGCGTCTACGAGGCTGAAAGACATGAACCACCAGGCGACGGTCAGGGCGTATTACGGCGAGACCCTGAAACAATCGGGTGATCTGTCGACCGATGCGTGCTGCACGATCGGCGAAGCGCCGGTCCATATCCGCCCGCTCCTCGGCGATATTCACCCCGATGTCGCTGCGCGGTATTACGGTTGCGGTTTCGTCGCCCCCTTGGCGTTAGAAGGCGCCAGAGTTCTCGATCTTGGCTGCGGCGCCGGTAAGGACGCCTATCTTCTCTCCCGCCTCGTTGGAGAGACAGGATCCGTCGTCGGCGTCGACATGACGCCGGAACAACTCGCGGTCGCGCACGCCCATAGGGACTGGCACGCCGAACGATTCGGCTACGCCGCATCCAATGTCGAATTCCTGGAAGGCGACATCGAGCGTCTCGGCGAGCTGGGGCTCGCGCCGCAGAGCTTCGACGTCATCGTCTCAAATTGCGTCATCAATCTGTGCGCCGACAAACCAGCGGTCTTTGAAAGCGTTCACGCGCTCCTGAAGGAAGGCGGGGAATTTTATTTTGCAGATGTCTATACGGACCGGCCGCTGTCCGAAACGGCGCGCGCCCACCCCAAGGCCCATGGCGAGTGCCTTGCGGGCGCGCTGACTTGGGCGGATTTTCTGGCGATCGCGCGTGCGGCAGGATTTCCTGATCCGCGCCGCCTAACGCAACGTCCGCTGACGATCGATGATACGGATCTCCAGGATCTGCTGGCCCCTGCGCGATTTTCCGCGGCCACCTATCGTCTGATCAAAGCGGACGGCCTGCAAACGGCGCCGGATGATTGCGGCGGATCGATCATTTACAAAGGGGGGATTGCCGGCGCGGAGGATGCGTTCGCCTTCGACGAGGCGCGCACATTTTCGGTCAACGAAGAGGCAGCCGTCTGCGCCAATACTTTCCGAATGCTGAAGGCGATGCGGTTCGCGCCGTATTTCGAATTTCGCAGCAACGGTGCTCTGATCGTGGGCTGACAGGCGTCTGAATACTTAGTCCCCGCAGCCGCCGCACCCGGAATCGCCGTCTCCGTCGCCGAACAGCGAAAAGCAGCCTGAGCAGCCCGCGCCGCCGGAACTATCGTTTCGTTTCCCGATTTTGGAGAGGATGGAATTCAGCATGACGACAATCACGATGATGATCAGCAAGATCAGGAACGTACGATCAATGCCGACGAGCGCAGCGAACACGGTGATGAGGTCAGGCGCCTCTCCGCCTTTCGTCGCAGCCGACGCGAGGCCGAGCATCGCGACCGCGCCTATAGCGAGGCCCAGAGCGCCGCGCACGGCGTTCTTGTCGATGACATAGGCGCGCCTGGAGTTGATCCGGCGCATATGGGGCGCATCAGCAAAGCGGCGTTCAGGCGCCGGCCAAATGTCCGAAGGCGGCGCAGCGCCGAACTGCGCCTTGTAAGACGCAAGCGTCTTTTCGTAATTCTCCCGATATCGCGCTTTTTCGCCTGCGCCGCCGGCCGTCGGCCCGTGGTGCAGCGGACGGCCCAGCGCTTTGATGAACGGGCCCCAATAATGGCGCGTATAGGTGAGGTGCAGATGCCAGGCCTGGTCGACTTCGTCCGAGGGCGTTACTTCATGGCCGGCGCGCATCGCGAGAAAGGCGAAGCGTCGATATTCCTCCACGACGCGCGCCGCGTAGCGCCGGCTCCAGCCATTGTCCCGCGCGAGACGGTCCGTAAACGGAAATTCGGCGCCGGCGGCGTCGAGATTGATTGCCTTGATGCGCTCCCAGAGGTCCTGATCGAAGGCCATACGCGCGCTCCCTTTCCCCGGCCGCGACGCCGCGACCTCGTCGGAACCATGGTCCGCGATTTTCCCTCTGAAAGCGGTAAGGAATGCGTGCGATTCGACGCATGGCGTTAGCCCCCTGTTAAGGCCAAGTCGACAATCGCGGAAAGCAAACTCAGGAGGCGACATGCGCCCGGCGGAATGGCTGGCCACTGGATTGGTCTCAGGTATTTTTACAGCGGCCGGCATTTGCGCCGCGGGCGCCAAAGATACGGCCCGCGCCGAACCGCCGCGCTTCGTCGAGGATGCAGGCGATGCGCGCACCCTTGCCGACTATCGCTGGCGCAACCGGGTCCTCGTCATCGCCGCCCCGCGCGACGGGTACGCCCTCGTCGCCCAGCTCGACGCCTTTTCCGGGCGCGAAGACGGGCTCGCCGAGCGCGACCTCGTCGTCATCCAGGTGAGCGACGGCGACGCGGTCCCCCTTTTCGGCGACGACGCCGCCCCCGGCGCCGACAGCTTGGGTGAGGCCTTCGACCTTGATCCAGACACGGAATTCACTTTGGTGCTGGTCGGCAAGGACGGCGGGGAAAAATTGCGCGCGGGCGAACCCGTCGCCGCCGACGATCTCTTCGCCCTCATAGACGCCATGCCGATGCGGGCGCGCGAAATCAAAGCGAAACGCTAGATCCTCCATTACGGCGCCGCCCGTCATCACATTCCCGCCCTTTTCGGGGGCGCAGACCCGTTCAAATCGGGGGCCGCGAGAGACCTATCGGGCCGACCCGCTGTCCCGGGCCGACCCGCTGTCCCGGGCCGACCCGCTGTCCCGGGCCGACCCGATGTCCGGGCGGCGCGTGGTTCTCCCGGCCATGGAGGGAAACGCAGCCGCAATCGCGCGCCGCGTGCGCATGGCGGTCGGAAAGCGCCGCCCCGGGGGACCCTACCGCGTCAGCGGCTTGTATTTGATCCGTTTCGGGACATCGGCGTCCGCGCCAAGCCGGCGCTTCTTGTCCTCCATGTAGTCGGAAAAGCTTCCCTCGAACCATTCCACATGGCTGTCGCCTTCGAACGCCAGAATATGCGTCGCAATGCGGTCGAGGAACCAGCGGTCGTGGGAGATGACGACGGCGCAGCCCGCGAAATTGTCGAGCGCCGCCTCCAGCTCGCGCAGGGTGTCGACGTCGAGATCGTTGGTCGGCTCGTCAAGGAGAAGAAGGTTCGCGCCTTCGGTGAGCATCTTGGCGAGCTGCACGCGGTTGCGCTCCCCGCCTGACAGGCTCCCGACCTTTTTCTGCTGGTCGCCGCCCTTGAAGTTGAACCAGCTCACATAGGCGCGCGACGGCACCTCGCGCTTGCCGAGCTGGATGACGTCGAGCCCGCCGGAGATTTCCTCCCAGACATTTTTGTTCGGGTCGAGATCTTCCCGCGTCTGATCGACATAGCCGAGCCTGACCGTATCGCCGACGCGCAAATCGCCCTCGTCCGGTTCTTCCTGAGCGGTAATCATCCGGAACAGGGTCGTCTTGCCCGCGCCGTTCGGGCCGATGACGCCGACGATCCCGCCGGGCGGCAGCTTCAACGAGAGATCGTC
>CAZBOC010000295.1:0-3777 GCA_964493225.1 uncultured Caulobacterales bacterium
CCGCCTGAGGCGGGCGTCGCCCGCGACCGTCGCCGAAGAGGTCCTGAATGACGACTGAAGGTATATCGACCGCCGCCGCCGAGGGCGAAGCCGCCGTGGCCGAGCTCCTCTCGATCCTTGATCTTGAAAGGCTCGATGCAGATCTCTTCCGGGGACAGAACGCCAACGCGACGTGGCAGCGCGTTTTCGGCGGACAGGTCATCGGCCAGGCGCTGACGGCGGCCTATCGCACCGTCGAGGACCGGCCCTGCCACTCACTGCACGCATATTTCATCCGACCAGGAGATCCGAAAACGCCGATCATCTACGAGGTCGACCGCGCCCGCGACGGACGCAGCTTCACGACCCGGCGGGTGACGGCGATCCAGAGCGGGCGCCAGATCTTCAATCTCGCCGCATCGTTTCAAACCGCCGAGGACGGCCTTGAACATCAAGCGGAGATGCCCGGCGTTCCGTTTCCGGAGGACTTGAAGACAGAGCGCGAGCTGCGCGAGGGAATCGCCAACAAGCTTCCGGAAGAAATCCGCCGGATGTTCGCGCGACCGCGACCGATCGAGATTCGCCCCGTGGCTCCGCGCGACTTTTTTAAACCCGAACCGATGGCGCCCCTCCAGCATGTCTGGTTCCGCGCCCAGGCGCCGCTCGGGCCCTCGGACGTCACCAACCAGTGCGCCCTCGCCTACGCCTCGGACATGACGCTCCTCGACACGTGTCAGCGCCCGCATGGCGTCCACTGGATGAGCCGGCGCCTGCAGGTCGCAAGCCTCGACCACGCCATGTGGTTCCACGGTCCGGTAGAGATGTCGCAATGGCATCTCTACGCGCAGGACAGCCCGGGCGCCTCCGGCGGTCGCGGGCTCAATCGAGGCCTGATCTTCACGCGCGACGGGCGTCTTGTCGCATCGGTCGCCCAGGAAGGGCTGATCCGTCAGCGCGGCTGAAGCCTAGCCGATCCGGGCACTGATGAAATCGGCCATGCGGCGGCGGGCTTGCGCGGCGATCGTGATCGGGAAGGCGTCGAAGGCGTGGATGCCGCCCGGATAGATCGCGAGCTCGGCCTCCGCACCGGCCTGCAGCCAGCGCTGGCTCATAAAGAGGCTGTCGTCGAGAAGAGGGTCAAGGGTGCCGATGGTGAAGAGCGCCGGCGGCATTTGCGCGAGGTCGGCGTAGAGCGGGGAAATTTCAGGCGCGCGCCGCGCCTCGTTGTCGAAGCGATCGGGGGGAAGAAAATTGTCGCAGAACCAGTCGATGGTGCGCCTGTTTATGATGAGGAGCCGGTCGCCCCAGTTCCGGTTGCTCGGCGTCATGGACAGATCGTAAACGCCATAAATGAGGTTCGCTCCGGCAAAGCCGGCGTAGCCGTGCCGGTCGCGCATGCGCAGGAGCGTCAGCGCAGACAAATGCGCGCCGGCGCTTTCCCCGCCGATGACGATCCTTTCCGCGCCGAACTCGGCCCGAGCGTTCTCCACGAGCCAAAGCGCCGCCGTTTCGCAATCGTCGGGGCCCGCAGGAAACGGATGTTCCGGCGCGAGGCGATAGTCCACGCTGACGACGGCGACGTGGAGCGACGTTGCGAGTTCTTCAAGCGTCTGATCCTGCAGGTCCGCGCCGCCCAGCGTATGCCCGCCGCCATGGATGTGCAGATAAATCCCGCGGATGGTCTCCGGCTTGAATACCCGCACCGGCGTCTCGGCGGATCCCGCAGTCGCGGTGCGCCATTCGGCGATTTTGGAGGGGGGCTGCATGGCGAGAACGCCCTCGCCGTTTCTGCGCGCCTCGCGCGTGGCGGCCGCGCCAACGTCGTAGACACGCTCCATGTCCTCCAGGACCCGCTCCACCTCGGCGACCATCTGCGCGGTCTCGGCGCTGATCGCGGCCTCGGAGAACAAAAAGGGATCGACGGTGATCGCTGAGGTCATGGGCTTTCTCGTAAGACGTATTACAGGATGTGCAGCTTCCGGAGTGACAATCGCACGGCCTCGACCCGGCCTGGCCCCAAAGCGGAAGCCTGCGCGAACTCTATGCGCGCCGGCCGCCGCCGCCAAGTGTTCCCTTCGGAGCGAACGGCGGCGCGGCGGGAGCCTTAAATGGCGGGCCCGCCGACGACCCGTCTATTCGCGCCCCCCGGCCTATTCGATCAGCGCGTCATAGACGAGGTCCGCCGACGTCCCGGCGAGATCGACGGCGGGGCCGCCCTGCCCGAAACGCTGGATCATCCCGATAAAGAAGAGATCATTTTCCGGATCGATCCAGAACCACGTCCCGGCGAGGCCGCCCCAGAAATACGTCCCCTGACCATAAGGCGTCGACGAGGCTTGCGCATCGAAGATCACGCCGAAACCGAGCCCGAAGCCGCGCCCCGCCGTTTCCGCCGTCTCCAGATTGCCGGTAATCCCGACACGCATGGCGTCGGTCAGGACGTTCGTGCGCATGAGTTCGACCGTTTCCGGCTGCAGAATGCGCGCGCCCCCGAGCGCGCCGCCTTCGGCGAGCATCCGGCAGAAACGCGCATAATCGCCGAGCGTCGAGACGAGCCCGTGCCCGCCCGCCTCCATGGCGACCGTATCCTCGCGGAAGGCGACGTCGGCGCCCCGGTAGGGGCCGAATTCCGCGGTCTCCGGATCATATCCGTAGACGTCGGAAAGGCGGTCATACTCCTTGTAAGGAACGAAAAAGCCGGTGTCCTCCATGCCGAGGGGATCGAAGATCGTCTCCTGCAGATAGGCCCCGAACGACATGCCGGAAAGGCGCTCGACGATGGCGCCCTGGATATCGACCGCCGCGCTGTAGGCCCAGATTTCACCCGGCTGGTGGAGCAAGGGGACGCCCGCGACCTGATCGATGAACGCTTCAAGATCGGGCGCTTCCAGTATCCGCCGTTCACGGAAAGCGGCGTTGGCGAAGTCGCTCCCGCCGAGCCCATAGGCGAAGCCAGCCGTGTGGCTCAGGAGTTCGCGCATCGTCGGCTGGCGGTTGAGGGGCGCAAGGCGCGGCGCCCCGTCGGCGCTCTCGCCGGCGAGGACCTCAAGGTCCTCAAATTCCGGAATGAACTTCGAGACCGGATCATCGAGGGAAAAAGCGCCGTCTTCATAAAGCGTCATCAGCGCCACGCCCGTGATCGGCTTGGTCATGGAATAGATGCGATAGATCGTATCGGCCTCGATCGGCGCGCCGGTCTCCGCGTTGCGTTCTCCGTAGGCGACATAACTCGCGACGACCCCGTCTTTGACCAACAGGGTCGCGAGGCCTGCGACATCGCCGTCGTCGACGAAGCGACGCATCCGCGCCTCCAGCGCGTCAAGCCCCGCATCGGAAAAAGCCGACGCGGTTTCGACATCGGCGAGTTCCGGCCAGCCCGCTTCGGCGACGACGCTTGACGGAACCTGCGGCCGCGGGCTCTCGGCCGCGATGTCCCCGCCCGGGTCTCCGCCCGGCGCGCAGGCGGCGAGACCGAGCGTCAGCAGGACGACGAGCCCCGCCAAACGGCCCGCCAAACGGATTACGCAAAAGTCGCGCGCGCGGTGCATGCTGCTTGTCATGATTGGCCCCCCGTTCTCGGTCGTCTTATCATTCGCCTGAAAGCGCAGTCGACGCAAGCAGTGGAAGGAGCCCCGGAAATGAAGGACCTCGAAGGAAGAAAAGCCATTGTTACGGGTTCGTCGACGGGCCTCGGGCGATCGATCGCGGTCGGCCTCGCCGCGCGGGGCGCGAGCGTCATCGTAAATTATCGCAGCAACGAAGAGGAAGCGCGCGAGACGGCGCGGCTCTGCGAAGAGG
>CAZBOC010000296.1:0-3775 GCA_964493225.1 uncultured Caulobacterales bacterium
TCGGCCTCCTCGACGTCGCAATTTCGTCAACCGACGACAATATCGAGTATCTCACGAACAAGGGCGGCTACAGCGTCTCCTTGAGCGAGCACGGCGCGGCGGTCGCCAGCCTGATCGCCGGCCGCCATGACGGCGAGGGCGTGATGGGCATCGCGCCGCGCGCCCAAGTCTATTCCTACGCGCCGTTCGACAATACGGGCACCGCGTCGTTCAGCGAAATTGAAACGGGCGTCAACGTTCTGACGAATGAAGGCGCGAACGTCATCAACATGTCGCTCGGCGTGAAAAATCATTTCCTCCACCAGAACGTCGCGGACATCTTCAGGAGTTCGTCGGTCCAGCAGCATGCGGACGACACGGTTTTCGTCATCGCCTCGGGCAATGACGGGATCGTTCAGGACGCGGACATCGACTGGGACGCCAACGCCTCCTACGACAACCTCCTGTTCGTTGGTTCGGTCGATCCGAACAAGCAAATCTCCTTCTTCACGAACACGCCCGGCGAGACCTGCTTCGCGGTCGCCGGCTCGTGTACGGAAGAAGACAAGCTGAAATACCGCTACCTGGTAGCGCCGGGCGAGCTGATCCTCGTCTCCGACAATAATGGCGGCACGACGCGCCTGTCGGGCACGTCCTTCGCGGCGCCGCTCGTCACGGGGGCGATCTCGCTCATCCACGACCGCTGGCCGTGGCTGCAGCAATACGCCAAGGAAACGGCGGACATCATCCTTCAGTCCGCAGAAGATCTCGGCGACCCGGGCGTCGACGCGACCTACGGCCACGGCCTCCTCGACGTTGAAGCGGCGCAGTCGCCGCTGAACTTCAACAATCTGACCTTCCAGATGCCGAATGGCGCCGGCGGCTTCACGACCTATTCGTCGTCGCAGTTCCAGAACCAGCTTCTCGTCTCCGGCCAGCTGGATCTCTGGGAGGTCGAGGGCGCGAGCGTCTTCGCGACGGAGCAGGTCGGCTCGACGTTCCGCGATTTCTCGATCCCGCTCTCCACGCTCCTCCACGGCCAGAGCGCGACCTATAACGGCAACACCGAGCAGTACCAGCGCCATATCACCAACCGGCTGATCGACTGGGCGCAGGGAACGAATTCGTTCGTCGCCGATCCGGTCGAGACGAAAGTCGCGAATTTCGGCGAATGGGGCCTGGCGATGCGCGCCGCGCCGGTCTCGCAATTCGCGCCGTCCCAGGCCGAGGACCGCCCGTTCAACACGAGCTTCCTCCTGCAGACGAAGAACCGCAAGGTCACCTTCGAGGTCGGCGAGGGGGCCGGCTCGGTCCACCTTACGCACACGGAAGGTTTCAACCAGTACACGGATTTCGATCCGGATACGGGCGGCGTCAATCCTTTCCTCGGCCTCGCTTCGGGCGGCATGTTCGCCAATGTCGTCTCCGAGCTGCGTCCCGGCCTGAAACTCGCCTTCGGCTTCACCGAGGTGACGGACGACCACACCTACGCCGAGGAAACGACCGGCGAGCGGCTGCGTGAATTCGATTCGCTCTCCGATTACCAGGCGAGCGCCATCGCCCTCGACGTCAGCTACGCCGTCGCGAAAAACGTCCGCCTCAACGCTTCGTACACGCACCTCAATGAGGAGACCGGGGTTCTCGGCGCGCAGGGCGAAGGCGTCTTCAACCTCGACCAGGGCGCGCGCACCAACGCGGTCACGCTCGGCGCGTCTTACGATATCTCGCCGCGTTTCTCGCTGGCGGCTTCGGCCTCGGCCGGCCGCACGGCGACGAACGGTTTCGGCGACGGCGTCCTTGCGGTCGCCGATGGCGGCGTCACCTCGACAGCGTTCGAATTCGCCGCGACGGCCAAAAGCCTCCTGCGCGAGAACGACCGGTTGCGCCTATCCTTCGCGCAGCCGCTCAACGTCGAAAGCGGCGGCCTGCAATATCAATCCGTACAGGTCGTCGACCGCGCCACGGGCGAGCTCGGCGTCGTCAATGAATTCTGGGATCTCGGGTCGGGGAACCGACATTACGTGACCGAGGCCCAGTACGCCTTCCCGCTGATGGACGGGGCGGCGGAAGTCAGTCTCTTCGGCCGAATGGATTTCGGCGGCGTTGATCTCGACGGTCAGTACGATGCGTACGCCGCCGGTTCGCGTTTCACTCTGTCGTTCTGAGAACGGGAAAGGGCTCAGGGTGAAAGACATGAACACGATCCTCAACAACACCGCAGTGAAAATGAAATCCACGAAACTCCGGAAGGGCGGAAGAGTGAAACGGCTATTCTCAACAGCAGCGATGTGTCTGGCGCTCAACGGCGCAGTCGTCGCTACGGCGGAAGCGGCGGCGGCCGCGACCCGGTCGGCGCCGGCTGAGACAACGCTGCAGGAAGCGTTCGCTACGCTGATCGCAGACTCCAAATCACAAATGATGCGCGATCCGGCCAATGCGCTCGATCATGCAACGAACGCGGAAAACCTGGTCCGCTCGGCGACGGCCTTTGACGACCGCGACACGGCGATCGCCACGGCCATGTGGCTGCGCGGCGAAGCCCTGATGCGGGTCGGCAAACCGGAAGTCGCGGCCTCCGTCGTCGCCGGCGCGCTCGACCTCGTCGGCCGGGACGGTCTCGAGACCAAGCTGGGCGGCGACCTTCTTCTCGCCCAGGGCCGGGCTGCGAGCCGCGCCTCGGACGTTGCGACGGCGGTCCGGAGCTTCCACCGGGCGCACAAGGTGTTCGTCAAGCTTGGCGAAACCCGCAGCGAGGCGATCGCGCTGATGGCCATCGGCTCGATCCATCGCGACGCCCAGTCCTTTGAAAAGGCTCTCGACTATTACGAGCGCGCCTCCGAGGTTCATCCTGGCGACATGAACATGGACCTCTCCTCGTTCAACAACCGGGCGAACACGCTGACGGACCTCGCCCGCTACGATGAAGCCAAGGCCTTCTACCTTGAGGCCCTTGAAATCGCCGAGGAGATGAACAGCGACGTATTGCGGGCGCGGATCCTGACGAACATCGCCGAACTCGACGTCCTTGACGGCCGGTACGCCGAGGCCGAACAGGCCGCGGCCGACGCCATGGCGCTGCTCGACGGCGATGACGCCACCGAATGGGCGCGCTTCGTCTACGGCGCCCAGGCCCACGCGAAACTGAAGCAGGGCGACATCGCCGCGGCTTCGGCCCTGATTGAGAAAGCCTTCGACGGGCTGGAGGTCGCCGACACCTCGATGACCTTCGAGGAAATGCACGACGTCGCCTACCAGATCTTCCTGATGCGCGGCGACTACGGCAAGGCGCTGAAGCACCATGAGAGCTTCAAGCGTTTGTCGGACAATGCGAAGAAAATCGCCTCGACCGCGAACCTCGCGCTCCTGAACGCGAAGTTCCACACCGCCGAGCAGGAGCTCAACATCGAGCGGCTGAGGAACGAGCAGCTCCACAAGGACATGCTGCTTGAAGACGCCAACCGCCAGATGACGATCCAGATTGCGATCCTGGCACTCGGCTCCCTCGTCCTGCTCTTCTCGATCCTCTCGATCGCGACCCTGCGCAGGCACCGCAGCCGGATGGCGAAGGTCAACACGGAACTTCAGAGCACGGTCGATCAGCTGAACGCCGAGATCGCCCGCCGGGAGATCGTGGAACGCGACCTGGTGGCGGCCAAGGAACAAGCCGAAGAGGCCGCCCGCATGAAGTCGACCTTCCTCGCCACGATGAGCCACGAGCTGCGCACGCCGATGAACGGGATTCTCGGTTTCTCCAAGATCCTGCTCTCCGGCGACCTCACCGACGACCAGCGCGAGC
>CAZBOC010000297.1:0-2276 GCA_964493225.1 uncultured Caulobacterales bacterium
GCGGCGAGCCGGCCGGACATGGTCGCCATGGGCACGCCCGGGCCCGGATGCACCGACCCCCCGGCGAGATAAAGCCCGGCCGTCGACGTCTTCGCGCCGGCGCGCGCCATCGTCGCCATCATGCCGTGGGAGGATTGCCCGTAGAGCGCGCCGCCGGTCGCCGGATAGCGCGCATCGAAATCGGCCGGCGTGGTGAATTCGCTGTCCGCCGTCTCAAGATCAATCTCGAGCCCGCAGGCGCCGAGGAGCCCCGCGATGCGGCCCTTGACGTCGTCGACGAAATCCGGCGCATATGCGGCGAGATCGCCGTTGGCGGGGGCGTTGACCAGCAGGAAAAGCCGCTCGGCCGCGTCCGGCGACGTGATCTCGCCGCGCTCGTCCTCCCGCCTGTCCTGGGCGCAGAGATAGACCGTCGGCGCCTCGGGCATCGTTTCATTACGGAAGATGCTGTCGAATTCCGATTGGTAATCCTCGGCGAAGAAGACATTGTGGAAGGCGAGGGGGAAGCCCCGCGTCTTCGCCCGCAGCGCCCAGGTGCAGGCCGACAGGGAGCGCCGCCTGCGCGGCGTGGCGCGGGCGGCCCGCCCTGCGTCGCCTCCAAGCATCCCGCTCGCCAGCGCGGAGACATCGCCGTTGAAGACGACGGCGTCGGCGCCGAGCCGCTCGCCGCTCTCCAGGACGACGCCCCTGGCGCGGCGGTTCTCAATCGCGATCGAGGCGACCGGCGCGGCGAAACGGAAATTCACGCCGAGACGCTCGGCGAGGCTCTGGAGCGCGCCCGCCACCGCGCGCATACCGCCGTCGGCGGTCCAGACGCCCTCGCGCTCCACATGGGCGACGAGCATGATCGTCGCCGGCGTCGCGAAAGGCGAGGAGCCGACATAGGTCGCATAACGTCCGAAGAGCTGGCGCAGGCGCGGGTCGTCGAAATAGCGCTCCATGATGGCGGAAAGGGTTGTGAGCGGTTCGATCTTCCGCACGAAGGCCGGCATGCCCTTCAGCCCGACGCGGCGCACGACGTCGAGTTGCGTCGGGCGCTGGCCCTTGATGAAAGGATCGCGAAGCGTCTCGTAGATCTCGCGGCAGCGGGCGCAGAAAGCGCGGTAGCCGTCGGCGTCTTGCACGCTTGAGAATTCCGCGATCGCATCGGCCGTCCGGTCGACATCCGCATAAAGATCAAGCCGGCCGCCGGCGCGCCAGGCGTGGCGCGCGAGGATTTCCGCAGGGCGCAGCGAAAGATAATCGTCGAGCGCGGCCCCGGCGTCTTCGAACAGGCCCTCGAAAATCCAGCGCATCGTAAAGACCGTCGGCCCGCAATCGACGCCGGCGTTGCCGAACCGCGCCTGACGGATTTTGCCGCCGGCCTCGGCGTCTTTCTCAACGACCGTCACGGCGACGCCGCGGGCCGCGAGGTCGATCGCAGCGGCGAGCCCGCCGGCGCCGGCGCCGACGATGATGACACGGTCTTCGCGGTTCATTCCGCTGCTCCCATTTGAGCGTTGGCCGGACGGTCCGCCCGGCGGGGCCGCATGCGCTGTCGCACCTTGTGCTGATGATAGACGATGAGCGCGAGCCCGATGGTGAGGGGCGCGCCCCAGAGGATGGGCGAGAATGCGGCTTCCGGCAGGAGCCGCACCGCGCCGAAGGCGAAGAACGCCGTATAGACGGAAATCCCCGTACCGACGATCGCCTTGATGTGCTCCAGGAGCCAGTCCATGGGCCCGGGGCGGTCTTTCAGGATGAACCAGAGATTGGTCGCCACCGTTGCGAAACCGACGAAAGAAATCCCGACCATCATGGGCTGGCCGATGCGCAGTCCCTGTACGGCGCAATTGACGGCTGCGACGGAAAGGACCGCCTGCAGGGAGAGGTTTCGCCAGTCGCGATTGGCGAGGTGATCGCCCCGGTTGACGATGCAGCGCCAGCCGTACCAGGCGAGATTGATCGTGAGGATGGCAAGGTACAGCATCATCCAGCCGAAGATCCCGCGCACGAGGTCGGGATCGGAAAAATCCGGATGCGCCGCAAGGTGGGGATGGGTCGCCATCGGCGCGACCAGCGTCGTCACCGCCATCGTCGCGGCGACGCATGCGGTGAAGAGCATGGCGAAGGTGAAGATCCGGCCCCAGAATTTGTGCCGGTCGCCGCCCTTTTTCGCGATCACCGGGATCCAGAAGGTCGCGAGCCCCGGGGCGCCGGAGACAATGTGGAGCGCGATCAGACCTTCGAAGAAATGATGGGTCGACATCGGCTATCCTCCCGCGCCATAGTGTTCG
>CAZBOC010000297.1:2376-3746 GCA_964493225.1 uncultured Caulobacterales bacterium
ATGACGAGCCCGCCTGTAACGAACCCGCCAACAACGACCGGCGCTGACTTCTTCGAACCGCCGCGCCCTTCCCATCTGCCGCCGATCGCCGCCCTTGCGCGCACGCTCTGGCGCGGGGACGGGGATCTCCTCAGCCTGTTGCCGGCGGCGGCCTATCGCATGGCGGCGGGCGAACTCGGCTATTCCCGGCGCTCGATCAAACTCTTCAACGACCCGGCGCTGGTCAGGGAAATTCTTTCCGATGACGGAACGCTGTTTCCGAAAAGCGATCTCATGGTCGGGGCCCTCGAGCCCCTGATCGGGCAGTCGATCTTCGTCTCCGACGGCGAGAAATGGCGCCGGCAGCGCGCGATGATCGATCCCGCCTTTTCGATGATGCGCCTCGGCGTCGCCTTCGAGGCCATGACCGCGGCCGTCGACGCCTATGAGGACCGCCTCGCCGAGACCGCCGCGCGCGGGGAGGCGGTCTCCCTCGATCTCGCCATGAGCCATCTGACCGCGGACATTATCTGCCGCACGGTTTTCTCGGTCTCTCTCCAGTCGGCCGTCGCGAAGGAGGTCTTCGACGATTTCGCGGTCTTCGAGCGCGGCGTCGGCCAGGTGCGGATCTGGCGCCTGATCGCGAGCCCCGCCTGGGCGGAGGTTCCCCAGGAGCCGGCGGTGCTCGAGGCCTGCGCGCGCATCCGTCGCCATATCGGCGCGCTGATCGACACCCATCTTGATGCGGGAGCGGAGCAACACAACGACATCGCCCAGGCCGTCATCGAGGCGCGCGACGGGGAGACCGGCGCGCCCTTCACGCGCGAGGAACTGATCGACCAGCTTGGCGTCTTCTTCCTCGCCGGTCACGAGACGACGGCGAGCGCGCTCACCTGGGCGTTTTATCTCCTTGCGGAGCGCCCCGAAATCGCGCGCCGCCTGCGCGCGGAAGTCGATGAGGTTTTCGCAGGCGGCGATATTGATTTTGACGGCGTGAAAAAACTCGTCTTCACCCGCAACGTCTTCCGGGAAATTCTTCGGCTCTATCCGCCGATCACCTTTCTGCCGCGGGTCGCCATTCGGGCGGGAACAATCGGTCCTTATCGCATCCGCAAGGGGGCGCTGATCATGATCGCGCCCTGGACGCTCCACCGCCATCGCAAATACTGGCGGGACCCGGACCGGTTCGATCCGGATCGCTTCGCGCCCGAGCGGTCCGGCGAACTCGTCGACGGGGCCTATCTGCCCTTCGGCGCCGGGCCCCACACCTGCGTCGGGGCCGGCTTTGCGGCGATCGAAAGCGCGCTCATTCTCGCGCGGCTGTGGCGGCGTTTCGACTTCGACGTTGAAAACGGCGCGCAGGTGCGCCCGGCCGCGCGCCTGACGACGCG
>CAZBOC010000298.1:0-3744 GCA_964493225.1 uncultured Caulobacterales bacterium
CTCGCGGGCGGCTGGTTCGCCTATCAGAACATGGCGCGGTTTGAAGATCCGGAGCTCACCATTCGCCGGGCGAAGGTCTTCACCCAATATCCGGGCGCAAGCCCGCGCGAAGTCATGGACGAGGTGACCGAACCTCTCGAGACGGCGCTGCAGCAAATGCCGGAGGTCGAATCCGTCGACTCGGTTTCGTCGGCGGGGCTCTCCGAAGTCACGGTTGAGATCCGCTACGCCGCTTCGCCGACGAAATCGGACCTGAAGCTGATCTGGACCAAGCTGCGCAACCGGGTCAGCGACGCCCAAAACGACCTGCCCCCCGGCGCGGGGCCGAGCGTTGTCAATGACGATTTCGGCGACGTTTTCGGTATTTATTATCTTATCACCGGCGAGGGGTATTCCTCGGCGGAGCTTTTGTCTTACGCCGAAACGATGCGGCGCGAACTCCTCACCATCGAAGGGGTCGCAAAGATCGAGATCGTCGGCGAGCAGGACGAGGTCATTTATGTCGAGATCGCCCGCGAGCGAGCCGCGGCGCTCGGCGTATCCATCAACGACATTTACGCCACGCTGACCCAACAGAACACGATCACCGCCGCCGGCGACGTGGTCATCGGCGATCAACGCATCGAGATTGATCCCTCGGGACGGATTTCGTCGGTCGAGGCGATCGAAGGATTGATCATCGGCGACGGGGCCGGCGGCGGCGTCACCCGGTTCGGCGCGGTCGCCAATGTCGTGCGGGGCTATCGCGAGCCCGCCGAGCGCTATATCCGCTTTGACGGCCAGCCGGCGATCGGCCTTGGCATATCGAACATCTCCGGCGCGAATGTCGTCAAAATGGGCGAGGCGGTCTCCGCCAAGATCAAGGCGCTTGAGGATCAGCGCCCGGTCGGCGTCGTCCTCAATGAATATTACCATCAGGGCAGAGCGGTGGACGAGTCGATCCAAGCCTTTGCGATGAACGTGCTCGCAGCCCTCGGTATCGTTTTCACGACATTGTTCATGTTCATGGGCTTCCGCTCGGGCCTTGTCATGGGCGCGACCGTACTTGTCACCATGGCGGCCACGCTCCTGATCATGTGGCTCAGCGGCATCCCGATGCACCGGATTTCCCTCGGGGCCCTGATCATCTCGCTAGGCATGTTGGTCGACAATGGCGTCGTTATCACAGACGGTATTCTGGTCGAGGTTTCCAAAGGCCGCAACCGTATCGCGGCGGCGCGGGAGATCGCGCGCAAGAATGTCAAACCGCTGCTTGGCGGGACGCTGGTCGGCATTATCGCCTTTGCGCCGATCGGCTTTGCGCCCGGCGACACGGCTGAATACACCGGGGCGTTATTCTGGGTGGTGATGATCGCGCTCGGGCTTTCCTGGGTGCTGGCGTTCACCATCACGCCGCTGTTTTGCTGCTGGGCGTTTCCGCAGCAGGTCGCCAAAGACATCGCCGACGGAAACAGCGGCGACGGTCGCTTCATGACCGCCTATAAGGCGCTGATCCGGAAGATCCTCGGCAACAAGGCGATGTCGCTGGGCGCAACCTTCGCAATCTTCATTTTTGCGATGTGGGGCTTTCAGTTCGTCAAGGTCGGCTTCTTCCCCGCCTCGACGACGCCGCAGGTCGTGCTGGACTACTATCTGCCCGAAGGCGTCGATATCGACCGAACCCGCGAGGACATGATCCGGCTGGAGGAATACGCGAGATCAATCGACGGGGTTGAGCATGTCCAGACCCTGGTCGGGGGCAATGCGCTTCGTTACATGCTGATTTATGAGACCGGCGCCAATTCCAGCGCCTATGGTCAGCTTTTGCTGAAAACAACCGACTATCGCGAGAACGACCGTATCGTCGCCGAACTGCAGCGCCATGTTCGCGAGGCGTTCCCGGACGGCGTCGGCAAGGCGTGGAAATTCACCCTTGGCCCCGGCGGCGGATCCAAAATCGAAGCGACGTTCTCCGGTCCCGATCCGGCGGTCCTGCGCCGGCTCGCCAATGAGGCCAAGGCCTTGATGGCGGCGGATGGCGGGGGGATCTTCATTAAGGATAACTGGCGCCGCAAGACCCCCGTGCTGACGCCAATCCTGTCGCCTAACAAGACTGAACGTGCGGCCCTGTCGCGCCAGGACATCGCCGAAGCGCTGGAAGAGAATTTCAACGGGGTGCGCCGCGGGGTCTATCGCGAAGGCGACGATTTGATCCCGATCATCTCGCGCGCCCCTGCGGCCGAGCGGCTTGATCCATGGAATATCGTGTCGATCCAGGTGCTCAGCGCCACAACGGGGCGCACCGTGCCGATCGCCCAGACGATCGACGACGTCAAGACTGTCTGGCGCGACAGCCGGATTGTCAGGTCCGACCGCATCATGACGATCAAGGCGCAATGCGATCCGGCGCTCGGTGTGATCGCCGACGATCTCTTCTCGCGGCTGCGACCGCAAGTCGAGGCGATCGAGCTGCCGATCGGTTATTCTCTTGAGTGGGACGGCGAGTTCGGCAGATCATCAGAAGCGCAGGGTAATCTCGCCTCGACGATCCCCCTCGGCCTTCTCGCGATGATACTAGTGGTTGTCTTTCTGTTCAACGCTCTGCGACAGCCGGCGGTGATCTGGGCGGTGGTCCCGCTCGCTATTGTCGGCGTCACCTTCGGACTTGTCGTAACCCGAACGCCCTTTGAGTTCATGGGCATTCTCGGGCTTTTATCCCTGTCCGGATTATTGATCCAGAATTCACTGGTACTGGTCGATTCCACCGACGAAATGATTCGCGAGGGAGCCCCGCGCTTCGACGCTCTTGTCGACTCCGCCGCGAGCCGCCTCAGGCCTGTCACCATGGGGGCGTTCACAACCGTCCTTGGCGTGCTGCCGCTTTATTTCGACGCCTTCTTCCGCTCAATGACGGTAGTGCTCGCTTTCGGTCTTTCTTTTGCAACGCTGATCACGCTGCTGGTGACCCCGGCGCTCTATGCGGTTTTCTTCGGGATCACCAGTGACGAAACCGCGGCCAGTTCCGGCGCCGCCATGATGGAGGCGGCGCAATGATCAGACGCACTGTCATTGTCGCCGCCGCATTCGCACTTTCAGCCTGCGTCTCGATCAGCAATTCGCAAAGGGCCCGCGGGATCGCCGCCGACAGCCTGCCGGACGCGCCGGAAAGCTGGATCTCGACCCAGAGCGTCGCGGGCGCAGTCGAGATCGGCTGGATCGACCGGATCGGCGATCCGACCCTGTCGGCGCTTGTCGAGGAAGCAATCGCCAACAATCGCGATCTGCGCGCCGCCGCCGGATCGCTCGCCGCCGCCCGGGGCCTCGCGCGCCAGGCGGGCGCGGCCCTCCTTCCCGCGATCGACGTCACGGCGCAGGCGGGGCGCGGCGGGGTCGTGGAATTTCCGAGTACGGATAGTTATAGCGCCGGGCTGCAACTCGCCTGGGAAGTTGATGTCTGGGGCCGGGTGCGCGCCACGAAAAACAGCGCCGCCTTGAGCGCCTATTCGGCCGAGGCCGATTTCTTGTTCGCGCAGTATTCGATCGCGGCGGCCGTCGCGCAAAGTTATTTCCTCGCGATCGAGTCCGGCCTGCAGCTTGAAGTCGCGCGCAAGTCCCTCGACGCCCTGACCCAGACCGACCGGATCGTCCGCGCCCAGCGCGATATCGGCGTCGCATCCGGTCAGGATGTGGCCTTGTCGCGGCGCGATCTCGCAAAAGCGCGAGACTCGGTGCTCGCCGCCCAAGGCGCCCTGCGTCTTGCGATCC
>CAZBOC010000299.1:0-3729 GCA_964493225.1 uncultured Caulobacterales bacterium
CATGGCCCATCCGGATGATGTCGCCCGTCCCGTTCCAGGCGCCGCGCTTTTTCGCGGCTGCCAGGCGCCAGTCCTGGCGTCCGTAGAGATTGGTGAAAATCCGGTCTTTGTCCTCGAGCATCGACAGGCCCTTCGTTACGCTTGTGGCGGATTTAGCAGGTTTTGCGCGCCGTTAAAGGCGACAAACGGCGCGAGAGCGGACGGCCGGCCTGACCGGCGAAGAGAGCTTCGCGCGAGGCGCTCCGCCGCGAACAAGACAATGGTGGGCGCGGCTGGGTTCGAACCAGCGACCCCTACGGTGTGAACGTAGTGCTCTTCCGCTGAGCTACGCGCCCGGGTCGGTTTGCGCCCTTGTCGACGAAAGAAGCAAACCTCCACGGAGCAGATTGTATAGCCAAGTCAATCGCGAAAATCACGGGGGGAACCGGCGGCGCTGCGCAGAAATCTCCCGCAAAGCCGGCGCTAGAAGAACGGCAGGATGAGGAATCCCAACAACAAAACGCCAATGACCGCGATTGTCAGGCCAACGCCGGAAAATCCGAGCATCACGAGGCCGGCGCCGAGGACGAAAATCCCGACGCTCGCCGCGAGGACGCCCCACAATATGCGCTGGTTCGAGAGAAAGCCGAAGATGTCGCGGCGGCGATCCGGGTGCTCGGGATCAAGCTCGGGGATGTAATGCGGGCTCTGGTCGCGCAGCGGTGCGCCATCCCTCGTATCTTGATCGCCCTGACCGCATCCTTCCGTCAGCGCGACAGCCTGCGCGCGATCAGAAAAATCGCCATCGCTATGACAGCGCCAAAAACGCACAACACCGCCGCATTCTTTACGAAGAGCTTTACGCGCATTCACAGCCGCCTCGCGCCTACATGCATCGAGCTGCATGCCAATTCTCGACAACTCGGGAAACCGGACTACTGTTTTGCGGGCTCGGGGTTTTTGACGCTGGGAAGCGTATACATGCGCGGCTTCGCTCCCTCTAAGAATGCGCCGAGACTCATCAGATAAGGAAAGCTGATCTCATCTTTCATATGATGCTCGAGCGCGCCGTAGGATCCGCCCCTATTGCGGGCGACAAAGCCGGAATTGAACACAATGTCAGTTTCGTACCGCAAACGCTCCAAAAACTCCGCAAGCGACGAAATGCCGAGGAATTCGTGGTATACGCCATGGATATCATTATCGAGCTGGTAGACGCGTCGGTTGAAGCGGTTAAACGTCCAGTCTTTACCGACACCGAGCAGGAACTGACCGATTACCGAAACCGGCGCCTTGTTTCTCATGACCCGGCGCAATTCACGCAAGTATCTGTACTGATCATACATGGATATATGGGACCAGGATGATTGCGCTAGACAGAAATCATACTTGTCCGCGTCGAGCGCGGAAAGATCCACGTCACTGACAATTTCAATCTCTACAGCGTCTCCGACGCGATCTTTCAACGTCCGCGTAAATTCATAGGAAACATCGATAACAGTATATGTATCGATCCGTTCACCGAGCAATTCCAAAACACATTGCGTGGAGCGGCCGCCTCCCGCCCCGATTTCAACGAAATTGACTTTCTCGTCGCCCGGCAGATAATGGGCGAACATCTTTGAATACAGATCAAGCAGCGGCTTGATATCGCCCCATTCGTCGCCCGGCAGCTTCACGTTTTCCGCGTCGCCAGTCTTAAGTCCGGCGGCCCCGCCGGCGACTTCCATCCTGTAATTCTGTTCGCGCCAGCGACGGGCGTATTCGTCAAAATCGCCGCCGACGGATTTGGGATCTTTCATGTGTTCTCTCCGAAAAGCGCCAACCCCATGGCAGGTCCAGGATCGTTGCGGCGATCCCGCCATGCAACCGGCTTTGAGATTACGCGGAGCCGTCCTCCCTGCCTAGTGTGAGAAAATCGGGAGAGCGGCTTTTCACCGAACGGTCGAAAGGCGAGGCGCGCTAGCGAGAGGGGGTCTACTCCGCCGGGGCGGGGCGCGCGTTCGGGAGTTCCCGGATCGGCTTCGCGGCCGTGCCGTCATAGAGCGCCGGGTCGAGCAATGTGGTGTCGTCGCCTTCCGGGTCCGACGTATGGCGCTTCGGATTGGCCGTGCCGATCTTGACCTCTTCGCCGGCGCGGAGCTTGGCGAGGAGGTCTTCGAAAATCTCCGCCGTCAGGTCTTCATAGTAATGATCGCCGTCGCTGGTGGAAATCTGGATCATCGGGGCGTTGACGCAGGCGCCGAGGCATTCGACCTCGATCCACGAGAATTTTCCGTCGTCGGAAACTTCGGTTTCCGGCCCGATCGCCGTCTTGCAGACCTCGCGCAGATCATGGGCCCCGCGGAGCATGCAAGGCGTCGTCCCGCAGACCTGGACGTAGTATTCGCCGACGGGGGAGAGGTTGAACATCGTGTAGAAACTCGCAACCTCGTAGACGCGGATGTAAGGCATGGAGAGCTGTTCGGCGATCGCCTCCATCATCGGGATCGAGATCCAGCCTTCCTGTTTCTGGCCGCGCCAGAGAAAGGGGATGACGCAGGAAGCCTGGCGCCCTTCCGGATATTTCTTCATCTGTTCGGCGCACCAGCGCTGGTTTTCCGCCGTCCAGGCGAAGGCGGCGGGCTGGTCTTCGGCGGGTCTGCGGACGGCCATGGGGCCCCCTTTGCGGCTATACGATATCGACGCCGTTTAGCGCCGCGGCGTCCTGAAAACAACCGAAGCAGAGCCGCGCGACGATCTCGTCCCGCCGGGCCGCGAACTCCGCCTCGCTGAGATTGTTGCAGGCTTCGCAGAGCGCCTCGAAGACGCCGTCCGAGACGTTCCAGGAGAAGCCGCGCGGCTCGGCGTCTTTCAGGCTCTCAACGATATGGGTGCAGACGATGGTCTCGTCCTGCGTCCCGTGAGTGCCGCATCTGATCGTCGTCATCGCGGCCCGGTCCGGACGGCGTCGCGCGTCAGTCGGGCGAGCTGGTCTTCGGCCTTTTCAATCGTGCGCCGCAGGGACGCCCGACGGAAGGCGCGCACCTGAGGCCCGAGCAGCGGCGTCCGGAACAGAACGCCGCTCCGCAGCGTGAACATGATCGCGAGAAAGCCGAAGCCGGCGCCAGCGGCGACCTGCGGCGGCAGGGCCCCGTCGAGGAGGAGCGCGCGCAAGGGAACGATCACGAAGCCAACGACCAGCCCGACAAGCCCGCCATAGATGGCGGACCCAAGAAGCACATGCCAGTTCGCCCGGTCGCGGTGGCGCTCGCGAATGGAGACGCCCGCGCTGATCACGAAAGCAATCATGACCGCCAGCGCGACGGCGAGCTCGACGTAAAAATTATGGCTGAGTTCGGATTGGGTCATGGGGCCCGCGCCTGCCGTCGCTCCTCAGCCTAGCGATCGATCTCTCCAAAGACGATGTCGAGCGACCCGATAATCGCCGCCACGTCGGCGAGCATGTGGCCCCGGTTCATCCAGTCCATGGCCTGGAGGTGGGCGAACCCCGGCGCGCGAATCTTGCAGCGATAGGGCCGGTTCGTGCCGTCGGCGACAAGATAGACGCCGAACTCGCCCTTCGGCGCCTCGACGGCCGCGTAGACCTCCCCCGCCGGCACGTGGAAGCCTTCCGTATAGAGCTTGAAGTGGTGGATGAGGGCCTCCATCGAGCCCTTCATCTTCTCGCGCCGCGGCGGGGCGACCTTGCCGTCGGTCGTCATGACGGGGCCGGGCCCTTCCGCGCGGATTTTCGCGATCGCCTGTTTC
>CAZBOC010000300.1:0-3723 GCA_964493225.1 uncultured Caulobacterales bacterium
TCCCCTGAGCCGCAGCGCGCGGTCCTGAATTCGGGCGATTTTGGCCCGCTCACCCGTTCGGGCGATGGCCACGCCGACGCCTCCGGGCCATGCTCGTATCCGGGAACGGGTGGAGATCAGCTCCGCCCGCACAAGCTGCTTGCGCCGGCGCGGGTCCGCCTCGCGCGCAATCGCAACGGGAGGAGAGAGACCATGGCCCGAATCGCGCTCATCTACGGTTCAATCGCCGGCGCGATCGTCATCGCAACGATGATCCTCGGCCTGTCGCTGCAGCCGGACGGCGCCCTGTCGTCTCCTGTTTTCGGCTATCTCGTTATGCTTGTCGCGCTGACGCTGATCTTCATCGGCGTCAAGAAGCACCGCGACGAGGACCTTGACGGCGTCATCAAATTCGCTCGCGCCTTCCTGACGGGGCTCGCCATCGCTGCAGTCGCCGGCGTCGTCTACGTCGTGATCTGGGAGATCTATCTCGCGGCCACGGACCAGGCCTTCATCAAGGAGTACGCCGCGAGCCTTATCGAGGCGAAAAGGGCCGAGGGCGTCTCGGGCGCCGAGCTCGACAGCTTCGTCGCACGGATGGAGACGATGAAGACGAACTACGCCAATCCCCTGTTCCGCGTTCCGATGACGTTCGTCGAGATCTTCCCCGTCGGTCTTGTCGTGGCCCTCGTCTCGGCCGCGCTTTTGCGCAACGAAAAATTCATGCCGGCCCGTAAATGAGGCGCCACGCAATCGAGAAGGCGACCGGCGTCGACATCCGTTTCGGCCTTCGCGAACCGGCGGACCGGCTCGCTGCATTGGCGCAAATATTGTCAGGGGACGATAGGCCGGGGTCCTGAAAAGACGCGGCTTTGAATTTCTCGCAGGCCGCCTTAGATGCGAGGGATGCCCAAACGTTTCGCCAAGACCGCCGGACCTTCGCAGCGCCAGCTGCGCGCGGGCGAGTTGATCCGCCACGCCCTCGCTGAAATTTTCCAGCGCGAAGACCTCCGCGAGCCGGCGCTGGCCGGCGTCTCGATCACCGTCAGCGAAGTGCGCGCCTCGCCGGACCTCAAGAACGCGACCGTCTTCTGCGCGCCCCTCGGCGCCTCGATGCAGGGCGACGCCTCCGCCGGCGTCAAGGCGGCTTCGGAAGGCGTCATCGGCGCGCTCAACCGCATCGCGCCTCACCTGCGTCATCTCCTGGGCCGGCGGATCGATCTGAAATTCACGCCCGCCCTTTCCTTTCGCGAGGACGAGAGCTTTTCGGAGGCCCGGCGCATCGACGCGTTGCTTTCAAGCCCCGCCGTCCGGCGCGACCTCGAAGAGCCCGACGAGACGTAATCCCGGGGGGCCTCGCTCCACGGGACGGATTGGTCGCGCGCGGGTCTTCCTGTAGACGGGACGCGGCGGCGGCGATCATATCAACAAGGGATGGAAACAATGAGGCGGACACTACTGGCAGGGGGCGCCGCGGCGGCGCTAATCGCCTGCGCCGGGCGAACGACCGCCGACGAGGGCGCGGAGACGACAGCGATTCCGGGACAGGAGGCGGGGCGAGCGGATCCCGACCGGGAGCGGGAGGTCGACGGCGAGACGATCCAGACAATTCAACTCGTCGAAGACGCCATCGCCCTCGCGCTCATCAAGCCCTCCCGCTCCGATGAGGCGAGGGCCCGCGACGCCGGCCGCAAGCCCGCCGAAATCCTGCGCCTCGCGAAAATCGCGCCCGGCCAGACCGTCGTCGATATCGCATCGAGCGCGGACTATTACGCGCCGATACTCTCCAGCGTCGTCGGCGCGCAGGGCCGCTTGATCATGGTCGGGCCGAAGCGGCTCGAGGAGTTCTTCCCCGAGGCGCTCAAATCCGCGACCGCCTATGCCGAGGAAACAGAAAATGTCGACGCCGTCATCGTCGATCTCGACGAGATGTCGGTGGATGCGCCGGTCGATCGGGTGCTGAATATTCTCTATTACCACGATACGGTATGGACCGGCGTCGACCGCGCGGCGATGAATGAGGCCGTCTTCGACGCCCTCAAGCCCGGCGGCTATTACCTCGTCGTCGACCACGCGGCCAAGGCGGGCGCCGGCGATGCGGTCACCCAGGATCTCCACCGCATCGACCCTGCGACGGCCATGGATGAGGTCCTCGCCGCCGGGTTCGAACTGGCCGCGGAAAGCGACATTCTCGCCAATCCCGACGATCCGATGGAAGAAGGCGTCTTCGGCGATTTCCGCGGCAAGACCAACCGCTTCGTCTATCTCTTCCAGAAGCCGGAATAATCGCGCCGCGCTTGACGCCGACGGCGTCGGAATGTTTAGAGAAAGCCCGCCCCCGAGCAATCGGTCGGCGGCTTTCTTTTCCGGGGCCGCACTCCGTTCGATCCGGATGCGGCCGAATGCAAAGAACACAAAGACCATTATGGGCAGACGACGCAAAAAGGGGCGGCCTGTTTCCGGCTGGCTCATCCTCGACAAGGCGTATGATCTCGGTTCGACCGAAGCGGTCTCGAAGGCCAAGCGGCTGTTCGAGGCGCAAAAGGCGGGCCACGCCGGAACGCTCGATCCCCTGGCGACCGGCGTTCTGCCCATCGCCTTCGGCGAGGCGACGAAAACCGCGCCCTACGTCATGGACGGGGAAAAACGCTATCGCTTCACCGCGCGCTGGGGCGCGGCGACGGCGACCGACGACGCGGAAGGCGAGGTGATCGCGCGCTCGGACTATCGTCCGGGCCGGGAGGAAATTGAGGCCGTTCTCCCCGATTTCACCGGCGCGATCGATCAGGTCCCGCCGCAGTTTTCCGCCGTCAAGATCAATGGCGAGCGAGCCTATGACCTCGCCCGCGAGGGCGAGACGGTGGAGAACCCTGCACGGACGATCGACGTCCATGAATTATCGCTGGTGGAGACGCCTGACGAAGACACAGCGGTTTTTGAGGCCGTCACGGGCAAGGGCGCCTATGTGCGCGCGCTCGTGCGCGACATGGCGCGCGCCGTCGGGACCGAGGGCCATGTCAGCGCGCTTCGCCGCCTCGCCGTCGGGCCGTTCCACGCCGACGACGCGGTGACGATTGCGGCGCTTGAAGATTATGAGAACCCGCAGGCGCGCGACGAAGCGCTGCTTCCCGTCGACGCGGCCCTCGCCGGCATGCCGCAGACCGCCATCAATGGTCCGGAGGCGGAGAAGCTGCGTCGCGGCCAGGCGGCTGTCATCTCGCCGGCCGCCGCCAAGGGCGTGCGCGGCGAGCGCGCCGGATTCATCCCTGAGGTCCTCGCCAGCCTTCACGGCGACCCGGTCGCCATCTGCGCGCTCGACGGGCTGAAGCTGAAGCCGGTGCGGGTCTTCAATCTGTGACGACGGGCGCATGCGCGGCCGCTCGCGCCCCGATTTTTATTTTCATTATTTGACAAATATTCTGCTTATGATAAAGTGACATCGTCGCCGCGGGAGGAACGCCATGACCGATTTTCATCGCCCGAAGGGACTTTCAAGCGCCCTCAGCTATCAGGATCCGAAGGCCGCTTTCCGCTGGCTCGAAGAGGCGTTCGGGTTCGAACCTCTGTTCGTGGTCCTCGATGAGGCGGGCGAGCTCGCCCATTCGGAAATGACGTTCGGACATTCGGTGATCATGGTCGGGAGCGAATGGAGCGAGCGCCACAAAAGCCCGAAATCGATCGAGGGACAAAACACCCAGTCCGTACACGTCCAGCTCGACGAGGGCGAGGACATCGACGCCTATT
>CAZBOC010000301.1:0-3703 GCA_964493225.1 uncultured Caulobacterales bacterium
GAAAAGGACGGCGAGCGCCCGCGGCTCGTCCACCGCCTAGACCGCGACACGGGCGGGCTTCTCCTCCTCGCGAAGACCCGCGCGGCGGCGGCGGCGCTCGGCGGCGCTTTCCAGCGCCACGAAGTCGAAAAGACCTACTGGGCGCTCGTCGCCGGCGCTCTTCGACCGCGCGAGGGCCGCATCGACATGAAGATCGCCCAGCGCATGGTGCGGCGCGAGGGCGGCGAGGAACAGGAACGGGTCGTTCCGGCCGAAGGCGAGGATACGAAAAAGGCGCTCACGGATTTTCAGACCCTTGACGATGCAGGCCACGGCGCGGCGTTCGTCGCGCTTCGTCCCCTGACGGGCCGCAAGCACCAGCTGCGCGTCCATTGCGCCGCCGCCGGCGCGCCGATCGCAGGCGACCGCAAATATGGCGGGCCGGGAGCGGCGATCGAAGGCGTCGCCGACAGGCTGCATCTCTTCTGTCGCTCGATGACCTTTCCGCACCCGTCAACGGGGCGGCGCATGACGCTCAGCGCCGAACTGACGGGCCATATGGCCGAGACATGGGCATTCTTCAATTTCGATCCCCATGGGCAAACCGACTGGCCGGAGGATGCGCGATGATCCGACCGGACGAAGACCGGCCGCTTCCCAAACGGTTCTATGAGAAGGCTCGGGCGGTCAGGAACAATGACGGCGCCTTTGAGCTTCGGCTCGACACGCGCCTGGCCCGGACGCCGGCGCGCGCCGTCTTCAGCCACCAAAGCAAGGCGCTGATGGCGGCGGTCGCGGCGGAATGGGAGGCGGCGGTCGATGTCGTCGACCCCGCGCGCATGCCGCTGACCACAGCGCTTGCGACCGTCATCGATCTCGGCGCGCGCGACACGCCGGCCTGGCGCGGCGCACTTGTCAATTATCTGAAAACCGATCTTTTATGTTACCGGGCCGGTGCGCCGGCGGCGCTCGTTGAACGCCAGAAAGCGGCGTGGGACCCCTATCTTGATTGGTGGGCGGAACTGACGGGCGCGCGTCTCGCCGTGACCACGGGCGTCATGGCTGTCTCCCAGTCCGGGGCCGTGATCGACAAGGCGGCCGCGATTTTCGACGCGCTCGCGCCCGACGCGCTTTTCGCCGTCAAGACGGGCGCTGAGCTGACGGGATCGGCGGTTCTCGCCGCCGCGCTATTCCACCGCGCCGGATCCCCCGGGGCGATCTTCGAGGCGTCGCGCGTCGACGAGCGTTTCCAGGAGGAGCGCTGGGGCGTCGACACAGAGGCGAAGACGCGCGAGGACGCGATGCGCGCTGCTTTCGAGGCGACGGGCCGTTTTATTGCTCTGACGGCGGCGTGACGTCGCTGACGGAGCGACGGCCTTCCGCGCCCATCATGTCGCCGCGATTGGCGGCCCTGAAATCGGCGAGCTCCTCGCTCTTCAGGAACTGGTCGCCATTCGCGTCCATGGCGTCGAAATCGACGAGATATTCGCGAATGTAATCCTTCTGGGTCAGTACGGAGGAAGCGCCGGCCATGAAAGCGAATTTGAGCCGCGCGGCGGCCTCGGCGTCTTTCGCCCCGTCGCCCGGCGCGTCCGCGCCGGACCCGTCCGCCAGGTCGCCCTTTTCCCGCCAGCTTGCGACGAGGCCGGCGAATTCGTCCGCGTCCATCAGCCCGTCCCGGTTGACGTCCGCGACGACGAAGTCGAGCTTTGCCTCCTCGAAGGCTTCCGTCCGTGTCAGGACTTCATTGTCGAAGCGGGCCATCATCTGTTCGCGCGGCGAGAGCCCGGCTTCGCTGGCGCGGATGGGCGCATCGTCCGTATAGGTGATGGTGCGTTTCTCCGTCTGCGTCACTTCGCCGTCGATGGTGCGCTTCAGGGTGAAGGTCTGTTGCAGCTGTTGCATGGAATTGAGGACGTCCGCCATTTCATCTTCGTTGACGTCTTCCTCTTGCGCCCCGTCGTCGCCGGAGGCCTCCGTCTGGGAGGCCCCCGCGGCGTCCTCCTCCGGGCGGGCGGCGTCGGCGGGCGCCGCGCCCTGCGGGGCCGTCTCGCGCGCTTCGGCTCCATCAGCCGGCGCGCGGGTCTCCTGCGCCGCGGCCGGCGGAACGGACGGGCAAAGCGCGAGAATGAGAGCCAGCGAGGCCGCGTGCAGGCGCAGCCGCGCCGGCGCCCGTCCGGAGGACGACGGTTCGAGCCGCGACGGTTTCACGGAGAATGGCGAAGATGGTGAAGGCTTCATAAACTTGGTCTCCCGAATTTGCGGACGGTCCCACGCGGCGCACGGGGCGCCGGGAGCGATCTGCGCCCACACATCAAAAAGCTTGGTTACCGTAGGGTTAACGGGCGAATATGTCATCCGTGCGGCGTTCGCCGGGCTCGGTGACGACCGGGGGCGGCGCGTCGCTGCAGGGTCCGAAGACGCGTTCGAACGCCCGTTTCAGCGCCGCGTCCGCGTCGGCCATGACGACCGGCAGGCCGAGATCGACGAGGCTCGTCACGCCGAGGCCCTGCTCGGCGACTCCGCATGGCACGATGCCTTCGAAGTGGGAAAGGTCGGGCTCCACATTGAGCGAGATCCCGTGGAAGCTGATCCAGTGGCGAAGCCGAACGCCGATCGCCGCGATCTTGTCCTCCCGCCGCGCGCCGCCCGGCCGCGAGCGGTCCACCCAGACGCCCACGCGGTCCGCGCGCCTCTCGCCCGTCACGTTGAATTCGCCGAGCGCGGTCACAAGCCAGTCCTCAAGGGCTCCGACGAAAGCGCGCACGTCGCGGCGGCGGCGGGCGAGGTCCAGCATCACATAGGCGACCCGCTGGCCCGGACCGTGATAGGTGAACTGGCCGCCGCGGGCGGATTTGAAGACCGGGAAGCGCTGTTCGACGAGGTCCCGGGGCTTGGCGCTGGTCCCGGCGGTGTAGAGCGGGGGATGCTCGAGAAGCCAGACAAGCTCGCGCGCGCGGCCCGCGCGGATCGCCGCCACGCGGGCTTCCATCGCCGCCGTCGCCGCCTCATATCCCACGGGCCCGGACGACGCCGCCCAGTCGACCGCCGCGCCGTCCTCCCGGTGAAAGGCGTCGACGGCGGGGCCGGGCGCGCGGCTTTCATTTAACGGGCGTCTAACCAAAGCGGCTTAGGCTCCTTCAATCGCATCGATTGCGCAGTGGCGGGCGAGATGGCCTCGATTGAGGATATAGACATTGAACTGACCGTTGTCGTCGGCTCGTCGACGATGCCGCTGCGCAGGCTGCTGTCGCTCGGACGCGGCGCGGTCGTGCTCCTTGGCGGCGACGGCTCGCAACCCCTGACGATCCTGGCGAACGGCCGGCGCGTGGCGGAGGCGCGCGTGGTGCTCGACGGGGAAAGAGTCAACGTGGCGATCGCCTCGCCCATGGCCGGCGCAACGCGGCCGGCGGCGGGACGCTGAATAGGGCTTGAGGGCCTTGGTCATTCTTGCTAGACGACGCGCTTCTCGCGATGCGCTGCGAAAGCGCGCGCGAAAGTGCGGTCGTGGCGGAATTGGTAGACGCGCAGCGTTGAGGTCGCTGTCCGGTAAAACGGGTGGAAGTTCGAGTCTTCTCGACCGCACCATTTCTCAAATTCTTTTCGATATGATTCCAACGCCGCTTTCTTGGGGCGAATGCAGCCGTTTTGACGCAAGACACACTCCGTCGGCGGGTCTTCCAAGGGAATATCAATATGACAATCAGGCTCCGGGGCGATTTAT
>CAZBOC010000302.1:0-3695 GCA_964493225.1 uncultured Caulobacterales bacterium
CCTCCATCTGGCGCAGGAGGGCGTTCATTTCCTCCGCATTGAGACGGCGCCCGGCGCGCACCGAGCCGTGGCAGGCCATGGTCGAACAGACCTCTTCGAGGCGTTCTTTCAGCGCGAGGCCCTCGCCGTATTGGGCGACATCCTCGGCGAGCTTGCGCACAAGCCCCCTGACGTCGCCGTTCCCGAGGAGCGCCGGCGTCTCGCGCACGAGGACCGCGTCCTCGCCGAAGCGTTCGAGAACAAGGCCGAGCTCCTCGAATTCGCCGGCGCGCACGGCGAGCCTTTCGACCTCGTCCGCGTCGAGCTCCACGATTTCCGGGATCAAAAGCCCCTGGCGCGCGACGCCGCCATCGGCGAGCGCCGCTTTCATGCGTTCATAGACGAGGCGCTCATGGGCCGCATGCTGATCGACGATGACGAGCCCGTCCGCCGTTTGCGCGACGATGTAAGTCTCGTGGAGCTGGCCGCGCGCCGCGCCGAGGGGGTGTTCGGCGTGCGGCGCCCGATCGTCGCCGCCGTCATAGCCCGAGCCCTCGACATAAGGCGGCGGGCCGGGAACGGCCCCGCTTGGCGCGTCGGTCCCGTCGAACCGGCGCACGTCGTCGCGGAAGCCCTCGCCCATAAGATTTTCGTCCGGACGCTGATAGTCTGGCGAGACGGCGGCGGCGAAGGGATTGCCGGTCGGCGCCGCAGCGCGCCCGCGGGCGATCGCGGCCACATTGCCGCCGCCGGCCCGCATCCTGCCGAGGGCGAAGGCGCTCGTCGTCGTCGCCGCGCGGTGGCCGGCCTCAGCGAGGGCGTGGCGCAGGGCGCCGACTATGAGCCCCCTGACTTCGCCCGCGTCGCGGAAGCGCACCTCCGCCTTCGCCGGGTGCACGTTGTCATCGACGCGCAAGGGCTCGACGTCGAGGAAAAGCGCGACCGCGGGGTGGCGGTCCCGGGCGAGAAAATCCGCATAGGCGCCGCGCACGGCCCCGACGATCAGCTTGTCGCGCACCGGCCGTCCGTTCACGAATAGAAACTGTTTGTCGGGGAGACCGCGATTGAAGGTCGGCAGCCCCGCAAAGCCGGTGAGCGCGACGCCCTCGCGCCGCGCCGCGACCGGGAGCGCGTTCGCCTCGAAGTCCCGGCCCATGATGGCGCCGAGCCGCTTCAGCCGACCCGCCTCGCCGGCCGCTTCCGCGCCGAAGGCGAACATGCGTCGCGCGCCGGAAGTCAGCGAAAAGGCGACTTCCGGGAACGCCATGGCAAGGCGGCGGACGGTTTCGCCGACCGCCATGGTCTCGGCGCGATCGGATTTCAGGAATTTGAGCCGCGCCGGCGTCGCGTAGAAGAGATCGCGCACCTCGATGCGGGTTCCGCTCCCTGAAAACGCCGCCGGCGCGGGTCCGTCCTGTCGTCCGCCATGGACGAGGAGCCGCGCGCCCTCGCCGCCGTCGCGCCTCGAGGTGATGTCAAGCCGCGCCACCGCGCCGATCGACGGCAACGCCTCGCCGCGGAAACCCATGGTGGAGATGTTCGTCAGGTCGTAATCCCCGCCCTCGCCGGGCGCGAGTTTCGACGTCGCGTGGCGCTCCACCGCCAGAAGGAGGTCGTCGGCGCCCATGCCGCAGCCGTCGTCGGCGACGGCGATGCGCGTTTTGCCGCCGGCCTCGATCGCGACCTCGATGCTGCGCGCCCCGGCGTCGAGGGCGTTTTCCACAAGTTCCTTGACGACGGCGGCCGGCCGCTCGATCACCTCGCCGGCGGCGATCCGGTTCACCGCGCCCGGCGGCAGGCGGCGGATGACGGGCGCTCGGCGGTCTTCTGGTGCGCTGTCCTGCATGGCTCCATTATCGAAAGCGTCGTTTTCGCGTGCAATGCGCGGGGCGCGCGCTCGCATCGCGATGATGCAGTCGTGATTCGCCCGCGCGCCGCCAGCAGCGCTATAAAGAGGCGACGGTTTGCGCGAGGTGCGACATGGGCCAACAGGAACAGCGGCCGGTTCGGCTGAGGCTTTACAAATGGGCGGGCCGTTGGGGGCCGTTCAAGGTGCGGATCCCGTGCGGGGAGTGCGCGCTCACCGAGGACGTCATCGAGGACACCCTCGCGAGCGAGCTGGCGAACGCGAAAGTCGACTTCACCGTCAAGGACTGGCTCAGCTATTGGTGGGAGCCCCTGTTCGACGGCGGCGGCTGGCACGCGCCGATCGTCCTTGTGGAAAACAAGGTCATCGGCCAGGGCGACGCCTTGAACCGCGGCGTTCTCGCCGAAGCCGTCATCCGCGAATATGTGAAGCGCTACCCGCTTGAGGGGACCCATGTCTTCGGCAAGGCCAAATGTCCCCATTGCGACCGCGCCAAGATCTATTTGGAGCGCGCCGGCGTTGATTATCAGTACCATGACGTCGTGAAAAACCCCGGCGCGCTTTATGAAATGCTCGCCCGCGTCAAACCGATCATCGGCGAGACGACGCCCGTGACGACGCCGCAGATCTGGATCGACGGGAAATTCATTGGCGGCGCGGACGACCTCGGCCGACATCTCGGCGTCGCGATCGAGCCCGACCCGCGCCGGGGCGCCGGGGCCATGACGGCGCAAAAACGCCTGAGCGGGCGCGAAAGACGGCGGCTCGTGGAGAAATATCCGGGATGATCCGCTGAGCTCAGCGTCAGCTGAGGATGATCGCCGCCACCAGGATCGTCAGCAAAAAGACGAATACGCCGAGATTGACGCGGGTGGCGCGCTCCGCCGAGAGGCGCTCCAGCCAGGTGCGCGGCCTGACGCCCTTATAGGCGAAGACAGACAGGGCGGCGAGATTGACGCAGACGACGTTGACGGCGAGCAGCAGCATCGCCTGATAGGCGCGTTCGGGATCGCCGCCGCCGAGATAAAGTCCCGCCGCAGCTGATGGCGGCAGGAGAGCCACGGCGACCATTACGCCGACCAGCGCGCTCGGCAGGCCCGCCGCGATCGAGAGCGCCGCCGCCCCGCCGGATGCAAGCGCGAGGGCCACCGCGTCGAGCCCCAAGGCGGTGCGCGCGGCCAGCTCGGCGCTGTCGAAATCAATCGGCAAGAGCGCGCCGAAAATTACCGACAGACCGGCCCCCGCCAGCAGCCCCGAGAGCGCCGTGCGCGCCGACTTGAACAGCAGGGGAGCATCGCCGATCGAGGCGGCGAACGCAAAAGCAAGGACCGGCCCCAGCAGCGGCGCGATCACCATGGCGCCGATGACGACGGCGACGTTGTTCGCGGACAGGCCTATGGCCGCAACAATCGTCGAAAGCCCGGTCAGGATCAGGAAATCCGCCGTCAGGTCGGCGCCTCTGGAGACGTCGTTGTAGATCTCTTCCCGGATCGCCGTCGTCCTTTCGTCTCGACGGCGTTTTGTCTCCGCCTCCGACGGTTCGGCGCGCGGCGCCGTCGCCTCGACCGGCAGGACAATGAGCCGCCAGTTCCTTTCCTCTTCGAACAGGCTCTGAAGCGCGTCGATGAGCTCCTGCGCCTCGTTGGTCCGGAAGACGGCCCGCAGGACGCATTGTCGCCTCGCATCGGGATCGCTTAGGCGCGCATGGATCGGCTCGGCGTGCTCGATGTATTTTTCTATCCGCTCGCAGTATTTCTCGGGAAACTCCGCCTCGATAAGACGCATGGCGGCGGATCAGCCCCGCCGCCAGGTCGCGCCGTCCGGGCCGTCCTCGATGAGGACCCCTTGC
>CAZBOC010000303.1:0-3685 GCA_964493225.1 uncultured Caulobacterales bacterium
GAACAGGACGAGCGCGCCGAGCCCCGCCGAGCCGATGGCGTAGCCCTTGGTGACGGCCTTGGTGGTGTTGCCGACCGCGTCGAGCGCGTCGGTGGTGTCGCGGACCGAACCTTCAAGTTCGGCCATCTCGGCGATCCCGCCCGCATTGTCGGTCACTGGACCGAAAGCGTCGAGGGCGACGATCATGCCCGCGAGCGCGAGCATGGTCGTGACGGCCGTCGCAATGCCGTAGAGACCGCCGAGGGAATAGGTGGCTATAATCGCGACGACAATGACGAGGGCGGGAAGCGCCGTCGCCTCCATGGAGATGGCGAGGCCCTGAATGACATTCGTTCCGTGGCCGGATTCCGATGCGGCGGCGACGGAGCGAACCGGCCGGAAATTCGTGCCGGTGTAATACTCGGTTATCCAGACGATCAGGCCCGTGACGGCGAGACCGATCAGGCCGCAAATGAAAAGGCTGAGCCCGGTAAACGACGCCCCTTCTATGGGTTCGGAAAAACCGAAGATCAGGGCGGTGACGATCGCGAGCCCTGCGATCGACAACGCGCCTGTCGCGATCAGCCCCTTGTAAAGCGCGCCCATGATGTTCGTGGAGCCGCCGCCGAGCCGCACGAAAAAAGTCCCGATGATGGAAGTCACGATGCACACCGCCCCGATCGTAAGCGGAAAGAGCATGAACTGTTCGGCGTTCGCCGTGTAAAGAATTGAGCCGAGCACCATGGTCGCGGCGACGGTGACGACATAGGTTTCAAAGAGGTCCGCCGCCATGCCGGCGCAGTCGCCCACATTGTCTCCGACATTGTCGGCGATTGTCGCGGGGTTTCTCGGGTCGTCCTCGGGAATGCCCGCCTCGACCTTGCCGACGAGATCTCCGCCGACATCGGCGCCTTTAGTGAAGATGCCGCCGCCCAGACGGGCGAAAACGGAGATCAGCGAGGCGCCGAGGGAGAGCGCGACGAGCCCGTTCACGACCTGGCGGCTTTCCGGCGCGTTGCCGACCGGACCGGTCAGCACCCAGTAATAACCAACGAGACCAAGAAGCGCGAGGCCGGCGACGAGCATGCCCGTAACGGCCCCGGACTTGAACGCGACGGACAGGCCCTTGTCGAGGCTTTCGCTGGCGGCCTGGGTCGTGCGGACGTTTGCGCGCACCGAAACGAGCATGCCGATGAAGCCGGCCGCGCCCGACAGGACGGCGCCGAGGGCGAAGCCGACGGCCGGAACCCAGTCGAGGCCGAAGGCGATGAGCAAAATAACGAACGTCACGGCGCCGACGATTGCAATGGTCGTATACTGCTTATTGAGGTAGGCGGTCGCCCCCTCCTGAATCGCCGTGGCGATCTCTTGCATGCGGTCGTTGCCGGCGGGCATCGACATGACGGATTGGATCGTGAAGACGCCATAGCCGACCGCAAGCAAGCCGGCCGCCATGACGAGCAGTAGCTCTAAGCTCATCTCATACCTTCCATTGGCCGCTGCGGCCCGACTTCAGCTGAAATGGGGATGAAACGCCGAAAAGGCGCGCGCGAGGGATCTCGCCCCTCGACGACCCTTCAATCGGCCCCCGATTCGTCGCGGCGGAAATTGGCGCAGACGCCTTGTGAAATCAACATAAACTTAAGGCGGACGGCGCGCGGTCCAGTGACCGGGTCAGGCCGCCTTCGAGCGCGGCGGCGCGCTCGCGCCGACTTCCGCGTCCGTCAGTTCCTTGACCCACGGATATTTCTCGGCGGTTTCGCTCGTGTAACCAAGATTGCGAGCCGTTGCCGAGCGCGGCGCCTCCTCCGCGCGGGCGTAATATGTGCCGAACGTCCGATCCCAGAAAAACTCCGCGATCCCGAAATTCCCGTTCTCGTTGTGAAAATGATGCGCGAGGTGAAGCTGTTTGATCCGTTTCCAGAACGCCGATTTCGGCTCGAACGCCAGATGCTGGCCGGCGTGCAGGAATTCCGTGTAGCACGTCATCACGAGCGTGCCCGCCACGGCGCCGAGGGCCGCGGCCGGCCCGCCGATCAGCCAGCCGATCGGTCCGGCGAGAACGAGGATGGTGGGCAGCGTCGTGTGAAGCCCGCCGAACAGCACCGAGAGATCGTTGGGATAACGATGGTGGTCGTAATGGACGCGCTTCCAGAGTTTCGCGAGATGCGGGGACTTGTACATCCAGCTGCCGTGCAGGACGAACCGGTGGATGAGATACCACGCGATGGGGAAAAGCAGCGCGCCGGCGCCGATCGACAGGGCGAACAAAATCCAGGAGGTCTGCAGCGCCGCTCCCCCGACGAGGGCGGCGACGATGAGCAGGGCGTAAACCTGAATGCCTGGATAGGTCACATAGGCGCGCACCAGGTCGTCGAAGGACATCCGGTTCAGAAGGTAGTCCTCCTCCTTCCAGGCCTTGTATCCCACGAATAACCGCATTCCCTGTCTCCCATTCCTCTTTCGCACGCCGTTTGCGCAAATTATCGAGGGCGGCCGAAAGACGCGCGAATGGCCGCGTCAAAATACTGAGGCAGTCTCGCCTTGCCAAGCGCGGGGGCGCGACTGCGACCTCTGGCCGTGTGTCATTTGCGCATCATCGCCGCCCTTTAGAGCGCCAGGGCCGCCGCGATCGCCGTGTAACATCGCCGAGCAAAACTTGATGGCGTTCGATTTGTGACCGCTTGCCCGTTGACCGAAAGGGTTGTATCCGCCCAAAATCAAGGCGTTCGGGAAAAGCGGGGGGCGACGTCGCCAGTCTCGTTTCACACGGCGCAAGATGGCCTTCACGTCCGTCATGCGTTATGTCATGGCGCTGCCGGCGCCGGGCGGCTTCGGCGGCCCTTGGGAAATGGGGTCCCTGCGGGCGTGTCGGCTCGTTGCCGCAGACTTTAATCGCAGGTGCTGGACCTGCGGGCGGCGGCGGTTGTGTTTGGAAGGGGCCGGAAGCGTCCGGCTTTCAGTTGCGGGGGCGTTGATGTCCATCAGGCCTGGCTCGGTATCGGAAGCAATGAACAAGAATGAGGGGCCGACGCCGACCGTGAGCGCCTCCTTGCCCCTCAAGCTCGGTCCGTTCGCAACGGTGACCGAGGCTCTCGATTACGCCGCTGAGGGCGATGCAGGCTTCAATTTCTATAATTTGCGCGGAGAGCTTTCCGACAGCCTTTCCTACGCGCAGCTGCGCGCCGAGGCGCGCCTCCTCGCCCACCGCCTCGCCGTGCGCTTCGAGCGCGGCGCGCGCATCGCCGTCGTGGCCGAGACGAGCGCGGATTTCATGCGCGTATTTTTCGCATGCCAGTATGCGGGGCTGGTTCCCGCGCCGATGCCGTTGCCCGTCAATCTCGGCGGCAAGGACGGCTATCTGATCCAGGTCCGCCTGATGATCGAAGGCGCGAAGGCCGCGGCCGCCGTCGGCCCGTCAGGTCTCCTCGCGTTTCTCCGGGAGGCGACGGACGGCCTTGAAGGCGTCGAGGTCTTCGATTTCGAGGGTTTGAAAGCGCTTCCCGGCAACGGCAAGGTCGCGGTCCCCTTCGCCCCCGACGAGCACTGCTATATCCAGTATTCGTCAGGTTCGACGAGCGCGCCGAAAGGCGTGATCGGCACCCAGCGCTCCGTCACGAGCAATCTGCACGCGATCACGAATTACGGGCTGAGATTGCGCGCCGACGACCGCGCGGCGAGCTGGCTGCCGCTTTATCACGACATG
>CAZBOC010000304.1:0-3685 GCA_964493225.1 uncultured Caulobacterales bacterium
TGCCTCCTTTGTCGACCAACGGTCTTCGCCGCATGTAACCCCTGCGACATGGGTTCATTGACGACGACCACCGCCGCCAAATGCGAGGGCGCCGGAGGACCGGCGCCGATTCATCAGCCGCGCGTTACGAACACCCACGGAATGGCGCTTTGCGCCGCGTCCATTGCCTCCTGAAAGATGGACGTTCTCCGGCTCCCGGCGTGCGGCGCGCGCGTCTTGCGAAACAATCTGCCGACGACGGCGGCGGCAAGAAACTGAGGATACGTAAGCGCAAGATAAGTCCTGTACTCGTACCGGTCGTGGGCGTGAAGCGCCGTCTTGTCCTTTACCATCGCCGCGTGAGCCATTTTTTCCTCCTTGATTTCCAATGTCGTCAATGTCGATCTCTTCTAATTCCGTCGACGAATTTTCTGTTTCATACGCTGTAAAACCTCCGCCTACGCAGCGCGATCGGCGGCGCTCAGCGTCACGCGTTCGGCGGTCACCCGCTCCTCGCCCGCCTGACGCGCCGCCGCCTCGACCTGATCGCGCAATCGTTTTGATGCTGATATTCTGGTCAGGACCGGATAGGCGGACACCATATCGTCGAGGGTCCGCATCGCCTCGTCCTCCCAGACAAGCGCGCCGAGAACGCGCGAGGGCGTCGCCGGGCCTGCGTCCATATCCGCGCCGAGCGGGAGAATATGGAACAGCGCGTCGAACAGACCGTTGCAGTATTCCTGAACGATGTAGCTGGCGCCGGAGTAACCCATGAACGGAGTGCCGGTGTGGCGGCGGATGACCGCGCCCGGAAAAGACGCCGGGATATAGACCGAGCGCGCCCCCGCCTCCTGCAGATACATGCGCTCGTTGAAGCTGCCGAAAACGACAAGCGGCGCGCTGTCCTTGATCGCACTGCGCACCGCGTCGTTGTCCGGTTTCTTGCCGGCGACGCGCGAAAAAGAGAAACCGCAGGGAAGACCAAGATCCGTCTCCAGAAAATTCTTCAGCCCCCTAGCGTAGGTTTCGTTGGCGACAACGCCGAAATTCGCCGTGCCGAAGAAATCCTGCGTCACCGAACGCCACAAATCCCAGAGCGGCTTCAGCGTCGTGTGCTTTTCCTCCTCGATGAACGGCTCCGGATCGAGCTCAAGCAGTTCGCCGAGAGAGCGCAGAAACTTTGTCGTCGAATGCAGGCCGATCGGGGCCTGCAGATAGGGCCGGTCCAATGCTTCGCATAGGGAACGACCGAATTCGCGGTAAAGGCATATATTGACGTCCGCGTCGGCGAGCCTACGGGTCTGCGATAGATGGGCGCCGAGCGGGAAGACCATGTTCACTTCAGCGCCGAGGCCTTCGACCAGGCGGCGAATTTCGGCCAGGTCGGAGGGCATGTTGAACATGCCGTAGCTCGGCCCGATAATGTTGACGCGAGGCCTTTCACCATCCTTGCGCTTTTTCGGCTTGGGATTGCGGCCCTTGGACTGGCCATACTCCGTCCACAGCCAAAGCAGCGCCCGGTCGGCGCTGGACCACTGATCCTCGTCGATGGTCCGCGGCAGAAAACGCTGGATATTGGCGCCCTCCGGCGTCACGCCGCCGCCGATCATTTCCGCAATCGATCCCGTGACGACCACGGCCGGAAGCTCCGGATCGAGAACCTCGCGAGCCCGTCGCATGGCGTTTTCGGTCCCATGCTGGCCGAGCTCTTCTTCGGCGAGGCCGGTGACGACGATCGGCAACTCGTGCGGCGGCAAGGCGTCGGTGTAGTGCAGAACCGACGTCACCGGCAGATTTTCGCAGCCCACCGGGCCGTCGATCACGACCTGCAATCCCTTCACCGCCGTAAACACATAGACGGCGCCCCAATATCCTCCGGCGCGGTCGTGATCCTGAATCAGCATCCTACGGGCGCCTCCAGATCCGCATCGCGCTTCGCCTTCAGTTCGAGTTTCCGGCGCTGTTTCTTGCGAAACGCGTTCTCGACCTTTCCATCCGCGTCAGGAGCGGCTTCCCACACGCCGGCCTTGTCGCCTTCGCCGACGCCGTCGAAGAAGGCGCGCATCTCGTCGAATCTCGACTTGCCGGCGATGGCGGCGTTGACCACCTGCGCGAGCGCGCCCGCCCCGGCCGGGCCCATCAAGGGACGCGCCGAAATGAGATTGGTGAAATAAAGCCCAGGCGTGGCCTTCTCTTTCGCCTTTTGCACGACAGGCGTCGTCCCGATCGCGAGATCGGGGCTGAATTCCTCAAAGGCGGCGAGATCGTCTTCAAGCGAGGCGCGGAAGCGAACCATGACGCCGCGCTCTTCCAGCCAGGCGCAATCGGCTTCGGACCAGCGCGTCTTCGGACAGGCGCTGCCGACATAACGCACGTCCGCGCCGCTTTCCACGAGGAGCCTCGCGACGAGAAGCTCCGAGCCTTCGTAGCCGGACAATGTAATCCGGCCTTTCACCGGAGCGTCGGCGAGCGCGGCGGAAATCGCAGGAAGCACGGCGTTCTGCGCCGCCTCGACTTTCGCCGAGGGAACGCCCGCCGCCTCGCCGATCGCGGCGAGCCAACCGGCCGAGCCGTCGACGCCGACAGGCGCGGATCCGACAACCGGGCGCCCCGCCGCCTCGAACTCGCGTATGGAGGCGGTGTAAAAGGGATGAATGGCGGCCACGGCGGCGCAGTCGAGGGCCGCGTAGAGTTCGCGCCATTCGCGCGTGGGCGCGACGACGCCGGCGGCGAGGCCCATCGGCTCAAGGAGACGTCCGATGCTGATCGGATCCGCGGGGAAGACCTCGCCGAGCATCGTGATTTTCGGCAGATCGGCCCGATCGCCGTCCGGGCGCGGGACGGGGCCCGCTTCGGCCTCCTCGCGCGCATAGGCCAGCATCGCGCCGGCGAGGATGTCTTTCGCCTCCGCATGGGTCGGCACGCCGAAGCCCGGCACGTCGATGCCAATGATCCGCACGCCGTTTATCTCTTTGGGGAGAAGACGCAAGGGCACCCCCGACGCGGTCGGCACGCAGAGATTCGTCACGACGATCGCATCGTAACGCTCGGGATCCGCCTCGGCGTATACGGCGTCGCGGATATCCTCGAACAGCTTGCCGGTGACCAGCGTCTCGGAGTTGAACGGGACATATCCGACGCTGCGTTTCGCTCCGTAGAAATGCGAGGTGAATGTCAATCCGTATACGCAGCAGGCAGATCCGGAAAGAATGGTCGCCGTGCGCCGCATGCGCAGACCGACCCGCAGGGAGCCGAAAGCCGGGCACATGCTCTGCGGCTGATCATGGGGACCCTGGGGATAATCCTCGGCGTACCGATCAAGAATTTCGGATTTCCCCGCCGCCGCAGCCGCGCGCCGCATCTGCGCAGCGCCTCCGTGACACCCGCCGCCGGCCTCCGCAGCGGGCCCGCCTTCCGCGGCGGCCTCGTTCGCTCGATCCGTGTCAACATTCATGTCAACGCCCCGGTCCATCAGATTTCCTCGTAGATCACTTCAAGAGAGGCTTTTTCTTCGACGCGGCAGCCGCGCATGTCGGCGGACGTCGCCGGCTCGAGGGTGAAACCCGCCCCGGTCTCTTCGGCGGAGAAAAGGTCCAGAAGACCATCCTGGCCGAGGGGCTCGGGATGGATCGGCGGCGCCTCCGCCACGTTGAGCGCAAGCTCTTCAAACAGGGGCGCCCACCGTTCCCCCGGCTTGCCGACGATC
>CAZBOC010000305.1:0-3663 GCA_964493225.1 uncultured Caulobacterales bacterium
GGCGCCGGGCGTGACGGTCGAGGAGGTCAAGTCGCAGACCGAGGCGACGTTGGAAATCGCCATCTGACGGATCCCGCCGCGGCGCGGCGATTACAGAGGAATTAGGATGTTTGCTGATCGTTTCCGGCGCCTGCCCGCTGCTTTCCTCATCCTTTCTTCGGCGGCGGCGTGCGCGAGCGGGCCGCGTGCGAGGCTCGAAGGGCAACTCGTCAAGGCCGGCGTCGATGTCGCGACCGCGGAGTGCCTCGCTTTTGAATTGAACGAACGCCTGGACCGCGAAGAGGTGAATTCCATTTCAACCTTCCTTGACGGGCTGGACCGGTCTCAGTCGCCTGGCGACGCGCTCGACGCCCTGTTGTCGATCGATGATCCGCGTGCGGCGGCAGGCGTCGCGCGCGCCGGCGTTACCTGTGCGCTCGGCCGCCTCGGGCGCTAGGCGGGGGCGGGCGGACATGGGCGCTGGCCCGCCGATCAGCGGCTCGGCCGACACGCGCTTCACCGGCGTACGCTCTGTATTCGAGGAGAATCTGCGTTCCGGACGCGATCTCGGCGCGGCGTTCGCCGCGACCGTCGGCGGCGAGCTCGTTGTCGATTTCAGGGGCGGCTTCTCCGACCGCGCCGCTCGGTCGCCATGGTCTGAGGATACGCTCGCTTGCATCTATTCAAGCGGCAAGGCGATCGTCGCGCTGATGATCGCCCGCGCCGTCGGCGAAGGTCTGCTGGATTTCGAGGCGCCGGTCGCAAGATATTGGCCGGAGTTCGCCGCCGCGGGCAAAGACGCCGTCACCGTCGGCGAGGCGTTGTCCCACCAGGGCGGGCTTTCCGGCTTCCCCGGGGAAATGTCCCCGGCGGACTGGCTCGACCGGGATCTGATCTGCTCGCGCCTCGCCGCGATGGCGCCGTTGTGGCCGCCGGGATCGGCGTCGGGCTATCATCCGCAGACCTTCGGCTTCATCGCCGGCGAATTGCTCCGCCGCGCGGGGGGCCGAAGCGTCGGGCAGATCCTGGGCGACGACTTCCGATCGCGCGGGCTCCAGATCTATTGCGGTCTGTCTACTGATGAAATCGCGCGCGCGGCCTACATGCCGAAGCCGCCGCGCGCGCCGGACCTTGGCGAACTGAACGAGCCGACGCGGGCGGCGTTTCTGAAGCCCTGGTCGGCCCCGGGCAAGATCTCGCGCGAGGCCTGGGCGGCGGCGGAACTGCCCGCGTCGAACATCCACGCCGACGCGCGCTCGCTCGCCCTCGCGCTTGTTCCCTTCGTCAATGACGGCGCCATGCCGGACGGCGGGGCTTATCTCCGCGGCGGCTGGCGATCGGCGCTTCGCACACGGATTTCCGGGCCGGACCTCGTCCTGCCGTTCGATCTGACCTGGGCGGCCGGCCTCATGCGCAACACCGCCGGCCATTTCGGGCCGAGCGGGACGGCCTATGGTCACGCCGGGTTCGGCGGTTCCTGCGTCCTCTTCGATCCCGAGCGCCGCCTGACGGCGGCTTACGTGATGAACAGAATGGGGCCGCATCTCGTCGGCGATCCGCGGGCGCTGGGACTGATCGATGCTTTCTACGCCGGGCTTTGAGCCTTGTAGGGATCAAAGCGAGATCCGTATTCGAAAGGTGGCGATGGCGGGCCGCGGCGCGCCCCGGAAGGTCTTTGAAAGATTGCGCGTTTCCTGCGCGAAGCGCTGCGCGGCGGGGCTGTCGGCGGGCCGGCGCGGACCCTCCATCGCGAAAGACAGGCGGCTGTTTGGATAGGCGAAGCCAATCTGCGGATTTCGCCTTTCGCTTGCAAGCGGTCGTTCGGCGGTGACAGTGCGCCGCGAAAACGCATCAGATCCGGGGGCTGCGAGTGGCTCAACGGGTCCCGGCGTCGCGAGCGCTGCGAGCGCGGCGGCGATGGTTTGCTCGACAGGCATGTCTTTCTCCTCCGCTTTCCAAACCAATAGCGAGAAGCGTGCCAGCGAAGTCTCAGCGTAAGATTGCGGGGCCTCCCCAATTTCGTTGAAAAGACTGCGCAACATTCGCCGAAAATTCTCCCTGCATCCGAGGGGTTACGCTGCGAAACGCCGCGTGAGCCAGTCGGCGAGGAGCGCGTTCAGCGCTTCGGGCCGTTCCCACGTCACCCAATGGCCGCAGTCCGGTATGACGTGTTTCTCGAGGTCGGGGACGAGGGCCTCCATGCCGTCGGCCGTTTCCGGCGGCAGGAAGAGGTCGTTCTCCGCGCAAATCATCAAAGCAGGGCAACTAATCTCTATACTGACGTCCTTCATGAGATGATAGTTGACGTCGATGTTCCGGTACAGGTTTACGCCGCCGTGGAAGCCGGAGCGCTTATAGGCGTCGACATAGACTTTCAGATCCTCCGGGGAAAGGATGACGTCCGTCATGGCGGGCGTAGACCCGTGTTCGATGCGGCTCGGGATATCGAAGATCCGTGGCGCCAGCTTCTCCCAGTCGGCGCGTTTCGCGGGCTTGCGGAACATGACGCGAAAGAACGTGTCCTCCCGGCCCGTGAAGATCGCCTCGGCGGCGCCTTCCTCCTGGAATCGGATGAAATAGTGGCTCCGCCCGAAGCGCTTCTCGATGATCGACAGGGGCGGGACGGGCGGCGGCGGCAAATGCGGCGTGCAGACGCTGACGACGCCGGCGACGCGGGCGCGGTGGCGCTGGGCCATCGGCCAGACCATGGCGCCGCCCCAGTCATGTCCGCAGAAGACGGCCCGGTCGATCTCCATGGCGTCCAAGAGCGCGGCGAGGTCGTCCGTCATGTGATGAATATCGTAGAGCGCCTTGTCGCGCGGCGCGTCCGAACGACCGAAGCCCTTGAGGTCGAGGGCGATGACGCGAAAACCCGCTTCCGCGAGCGCCGGCATCTGTTCCCTCCAAGAATAGGCGATTTCCGGCCAGCCATGGACGAGGACGACAGGCGGTCGCGAGGAGGCGGCGCCGGCCTCGTAGATCGCAAGGCGCACGCCCCCGGCTTCGATCATGCGCGCTTCGGGGAAACTGTCCATGCAGGCGAGCTTGCAGCCCATTTCCGCGCAAAGGCAAGACGCGAACGCAGCGAGACCGTTCGGCGGCTGGCGCGCAGCGGCCGCCTTCGGCAGATCGAAGCGCTCCTGCGACGGCTCAGGCGACGGTCCGCCCCGCGCCCGGCGAACGCGCGAGGAGGGCGCGGGCGGCGCGTCCCGTGCGATAGGCGTCGACGCTGAAGATCCCGAGCGCTATCCAGATCATCGAGAAGCAAACGGCGTGATAGACCGTGAAGGCTTCTCCGAAGGCGAGGCCGATAAAGAACTGCAGGGTCGGGCCGAGATACTGGATAAGGCCGAGCGTCGTCAGCGTGAGCCGCCGTGCGGCGAGGGCGAACATCACGAGGGGGACGACGGTGACCGGACCTGCGAGGATCAGGAGCGCGGAGATCTGCGTGTCGCCGCCGAAAAATCCCGCATTTGCCGAGCGCGCCATGGCGATCAGTATCACAAGCGCGATCGGCGACAGCAGGAGGACCTCGATGAAAAGCCCGGGCAGCGCGCCGACGCTGGTCGTTTTGCGAATGTAGCCATATGCGGTGAAGGCGATCGCAAGAACGAAGGAGACCCAGGGAAAGACGCCGCCGCCGACCGCGAGCACGAGAACGCCGAGGCTCGCAAGCGCGACGGA
>CAZBOC010000306.1:0-3638 GCA_964493225.1 uncultured Caulobacterales bacterium
CTCGCGGTCGGCGACGGGATCAAGACCGATATTCGCGGCGCGAACGCCTACGGGATCGACGCGGTGTTCATCGCCGGCGCCGGCGGGATCCATGACGGGCCGATGGGCGCCGACGATCTGCGCCGCACCCTGCAGGCCGCCGGCGCGCGCGCGGTCGCGGCGATGGAGACGCTGCGATGGTGAGGCGCGCGCGCGGCCCCGTCGCCGCCATCGGCAATTTCGACGGCGTCCATCTCGGCCATCAATATCTTCTTGAGGAAACCCGCAAGATCGCGGAGGCGGCCGGCGCGCCCACCGGAGCGGTCGTCTTCGATCCCCATCCGCGGCGTTTCTTTCGCCCCGATGATCCGCCCTTCCTTTTGACGACGCCGGAAGACCGCGCCCGGCTCCTGCGCGCCCACGGGGCGGACGAAGTCATGACGCTGAGTTTCGACGCCGCGCTGGCGGCCCTGTCTCCGGAAGATTTCGTCGGCGATGTTCTAAGCGGCCGGCTCGCGCTGTCCGGCGTCGTGACGGGATCGGAGTTTCATTTCGGCAGGGGCCGGGCGGGCGACGTCGACGCGCTGGCGCGGCTCGCCGTCGCGGCCGGTCTCAGCGCCCACAGGGTTGCGCCGATCGCGGCGAACGCACGCAAGGGTGGAAAGATCAGTTCGAGCGCCGTGCGCGCGGCGCTGAAGGCCGGCGACGTCGTCGAGGCCGAGCGTCTTCTCGGACGGCGCTGGTCGGTCCGCGGGCCGGTCGTCGAAGGGCGCAGGCTCGGCCGCACGATCGGCTTCGCCACGGCCAATATCGAACTCGGCGCGTTGATCGAGCCGCGTTACGGGGTCTACGCGGTCTCGGCGGCATGTCGCGGGAGCGTCTTCCCGGCCGTCGCGAATTTCGGCCGCAAGCCGACGGTCGGCGCGTCGAGCGCGCTTCTGGAGGCGCACCTCCTGGATTTCGAAGGCGATCTTTATGGCGAAACGATCGAGGTCGCGTTCGCCGGCTTCATTCGCGCAGAGCGGAAATTCGAATCCATCGACGCGTTGAAGACTCAGATCGCGCGCGACGTCGCGGCGGCCCGGCGCTACTTCGCCGCCGCCTGATCGCGCGCGTCAAGAAAAGCCCTGAATTCGTCGAGCTGTTCGCGCGCGTGGGCGGTTTCGACTTCGAGGAGCGGGATGTCGTTTTCAAGCTGCTCGATCGCACGGCGATGGTTGCGCATTTCATTGCGCAGCTCCGACCGATCCTCGTCGGTCAGGGTATTTTCATTGTACCGGTTCTGGGCGCGCTGCAAATCGTAGCGATGAACTTCGAGGTCTTCCATGGCCTCCTCGAATTCCTCCACGACCTCGTCGTACTGTTTGGTCAGCGTAAAGAGCTGGCGGCCGAGTTCGTACTCCCGCAAAAAGGCCGGGGCCACGTCAAAGGGACAGACCTCGTGATAGGCGCGGCCGAGCCGGCCGTTCTCGAACCCCGAACTCGCCGTGCAGTAGCGCGCAAGCCCCGCCGCGCGACCGGCCGCATAGGCTTCGGCGTCAGCGGCCACCTCGTATTTCGAACAGCGTTTCGCGCGCTCCTCGAAGGTCTTTTCCGGCTCTCCTGCGGCGCCGTCGATTTCCCCGAGGGCTCGCCAATCGGCGTCGACGCAATCGGCCGCAAAGCGGTCGCTCGCACAGGCCGTAAGACACAAGACCATGGCGGCGCATGGGGTTAGTCGGTTAATTTGCATGCCGGCATGTTCGCTCAGACGCGTTAAGAATGAGTAGGCTAGTCAGTGTTTTCGCCGGCGCCAAGGCTGGGTCTTCTCCAGCGCCATGGCGGCCGCGGGTGCGGGCCGACGGGGCTGGGCGGGGCCGGGCGGCGCGTTTTTCGGCCTCAAAACAGCCCCATTCGCTTCGCACCATTTCGCGGGTCGGGGGCCGAGCGCGGAGGCGTCAGGGATGCGACTGGTCAGGCTGAGAAAGTTCGCTCTTTTGTTCGCGGCGTGCGGCGTCGCTGCGGCGGGTCTGGCGACGCCAGCCTTCGCCGGCGGCGGGTATGGTTACGGCTATCGCCCGCATGCCGGGGTCCACGTCGCGCACCGACGCGGGTATTTCCCGCGGGGGTATTATCGCGGACGCGGATATTACGCGCCGCGCCGGTTTTACCCGCCGCGCCGATACTATGGCCCGCGCAGACGCTATCACCGCGGCGGGTATTACCGCTACAGGCGTCACCGAGGCGGCGGCGCGGATGCCGCCCTGATCGCCCTCGGGGCCATCGGGGGGGCGATCATCATCGGCGAGATCATCGAGGAGGATCGCCGGCGGGATGCGGCGCGCGAACGGGCCTATGCGCGCGCCCTCGAGCGGGAACGGCGCCGCCGCCGGGCGTATGACCCGAGATATGACGAGTACTACTACCGCCGCGGCGAATCGCAGCCGCCCGACGGGCGAGGCCGCTACGCCTATCCCGATGACGACGTCTACGCTGACGATTTCGGGGATGATGGCGAGCCGTGGTATGACGATCGCCGAGACCCGGAGCCGGATTTCGCGCCGCCGCCGCCCAGGCAGGATCCGCGCCGTCCGCCGGGCGCGGCGCCGCGCGCGGAGGACCGCGCGCCTGTCGAGCGCGGATCCGAAGACCCGCCTGCGTTCGAGGAGCCGCCGGCGGCCCCGCCGCCGCGCCGCCGGCCCGCGCCCGAGCCTGGTTTCGAGGGGCCTGAATTCGAGCCCGGTTTCGAGCCCGAACTGGCGCCCGAGCCGCAAATCCGCGAACCCGATCCGCCGCGCGGACCGGGCCGCGCGCCGCGGCCGGCGCCGTCGACGCCGGTTGAACGCGACGACCTCGGGGAGACCTTCGACGACGATCTCGAAGACGAACTTCTCGGCGGCCCCGACGATCGCGAAATCCTGAAGCGCGAGGAAAGGGAGGAAAACGAGGAGGACCGGCGCGATGAACGCGAAAATGCGCGTGGGGAAATCATCACCATCGCCGTCGATGCGGCGTTCCGCGACTGCGCCCTCGAGGCGCGCGAGGCCGCCCGCCGCGAGGGCGCGATCCTCGCCATGCCGGCGCGCCCGAGCCGCGTGGAGGCCGTCGGTCCGGATCTTGTGCGCATGACGGCGGAGCTGACCGCCTCCGACGCGCGCGGGCGCAACGCCGTCAGACGGCTGACCTGCGAAGCGAATGTCGACCGGATCACGTTTGTCGAACTCTCCTGACTTCGGCGCGCCTGATTTGGGGGCGAAAACCGGCGTGACCGCCGACGTCGAGGGTGTTATGCTAGGCTTATGTTTTCTTTCGAAGATATAACGCCCCGCATGCGCGCCCGCCGAATTACCGGCCCGGCCCGGCGCGCGCCCGGAAGGCTGCGGGTGCGCGCCGCGGCTTGACGAGGCGGCCGGGACCGGGAAAGCCTTCCGCCCACTATTTCCAACGACGAACAGAGAGACACTCCGATGCCGGACGACGCATCGCCGACCGACGCGAGCCCCGCAAGCAAACGCGATTACAAAGACACGCTCTTCCTGCCGCAGACGGATTTCCCGATGCGCGCCGGCCTGCCGAAGCGCGAACCCGTGTTCCTGACGCGCTGGGCGGAGATGGGCCTCTACCGCCGCCTGCGCGCGGAAGCCGCCGGCCGGCCGACCTTCACCCTCCATGACGGCCCG
>CAZBOC010000307.1:0-3632 GCA_964493225.1 uncultured Caulobacterales bacterium
GCGCCGTTGCCGCTGACGCGCGCGATCCCGCCCGCCGCCATCGCGTCCGGCAGGCGCTGCATGAATTCCGCAGACGGAAAGGCGTCGCTCCCTTTGACGACGAAATTGACGTCGACGCCGTTTTCGCAAAGCGTGGCGGAAAGCGCGGGGCTGCGCCAGTCGTCGGGCGCGAGGGCGACGAGGCCCCGCAGCGCGCCGAGCCGACGCAGCAAATCCGGCTCCAGAATAAGACAGGACGACAGGGGGACGAGGCGTCGCGAACGCTTTTCGAAGAAGCCGAGTTCCGCCGACGGCCCCGCTCCGCGGCCGCGAACGCGCCGCGTGTAGAAGACGGCGCGCCGCCGCGAGGCCGCGTCGATCTCGACAAGCGGGGCGACCGGCGCATCCTCAAGGCCGACGGACCGAAGCGCGGTCGCGACCCGGGCGCGCTTCCAGGCGCGATAAAAGCCGGGCGTTGCATGCTGGAGCGAACAGCCGCCGCAGCGCCCGTAAAGCGGACACGGGGCCTCCCGCCGATCGGGTCCGGGCTCGAGGATCTCGACCAGCCTGCCCCTGTCGCCGGCGATTTCCGCGCGCACCAGATCGCCGGGCGCCGTATAGGGAATGAAAACGCCCCGGCCGTCGACTTCGGCGACGCCGTCGCCCTTCGCGCCGATCTCGGCGATCCGCAAAGCAAGGGTTCTCGGCGCCGGAGCCGGCTTAGCTGTCGCGCGCTGCGGCAAGAAGAAACTCCCGGTTCCCGTCGCCGCCGGCGATGGGGCTCTCCATGAAACACAGATACCGCCAGCCCGGCATGGCGTCGATCCAGGCGCCGATCTCTTCCGCGACGCCGTAGGTGTTTTCATATCCGGGCCTGACAATGCCGCCCTTGCCGATCCGCGCGCGCCCCACCTCGAATTGCGGCTTGACCAGCGCAACGAGGCGGGCCCGCGGCGCGGCGAGGGCGAGCGCCGGCGGCAACGCCTTTCGCAGGCTGATGAAACTCACGTCGCAAACGACGAGGTCGATAGGGTCGGCGACGAGGGCGCGGTCGAGATCGCGCGCATGGGTGCGCTCCAGGTTCACCACGCGGGGGTCGGCGGCGATCTCCTGATCGAGCTGTCCCGCGCCGACGTCGACCGCATAGACCTTTCGCGCCCCGGCGCGCAAGAGCGTGTGCGTGAAGCCGCCCGTCGACGCGCCGAGATCAAGGCAGATCTTCCCGGCCGGATCGATTGCGAAGCCCCTGAGGCCCGCGTCCAGTTTCACGCCGCCGCGCGATACGAAAGGATGAACGTCGCCGTCGATGACGATTTCGTCCGCTTCCTGAACGCTTTGCGCCGGTTTCGCCGGCGCGCCGTTGACGGTGACCAGCCCCCGTTTCACCGCAGCCTGCGCGCGGGCCCGGCTCGGGAAATGGCCGGCCTCGACGAGATAGGCGTCAAGACGTCGCCTCCGGCCGGCGCCGTCCGTCATGGCCGCGCTCCCGCGTTCCGGCCCCCGAGATGCGACGGTTGTTCCGGGACGATATCATTCGCGCCGCAACGACGCCGGCGCGCGGAACCGCCCGCCCGGCCGCAGTGTCCCCGTTGGCGTATAAGGATTTCAGCGAAAGGTGGCACTCCAATGTCCAGACTCGACGGCAAGCGCATCGCGATTATCGCAACGCACGGCTTTGAACAATCTGAATTGTTTTCGCCCAAGCAAGCTCTGGAAGAGGCCGGCGCGCGCACTGACGTCGTGTCGTTCGAGGAGGATGAGATCCGCGGCGTCGAGGCCGGCGAGAAGGGGCGTTCAATCGCGGTCGACAAAATCGTCAAGCATGCCGACATCAACGATTATGACGGATTGCTGATCCCCGGCGGCCTCTACAGTCCCGACGCCTTGCGGCAGGACGAACAAATCGTCGCCTTCGTGCGCAACGCGTTCGCCAGGTCGCTTCCTGTCGGCGCAATCTGTCATGGCCCCCAGGTGCTGATTTCGGCGGAAGTCGTGGAGGGGCGAAAACTGACGGGATATCGCGCTGTGCAAATCGATCTGGAAAACGCCGGCGCCACCGTTCTCGACGAGGAGGTCGTGGTCGATCGGGGACTTGTGACGAGCCGCAGCCCGAACGACCTGCCCGCCTTCAACGCCAGGATCGTCGAGGAATTCGCGGAGGGCCGACACAAGGGTCAGAAGCAATCGGTAATCGCCTGACGGCGTTGCGCCAGAGAGTTTGGCGCGCCCGGAAAAGAGCCTCGCTCGCCGGCGAGGCCTTTCACGCTTCGCGACGCCGGCGCGGATCAGGCGCGGAGATTTACGATTTCCGCGCTGCGCCCGAGAGCCTTCAGGGCGGTCTCCACGATGTGCGGCGCGTTGAGGCTCGCCGCCTCGTACATTTTCGCAGGCGAATCCTGGTCCTGGAAGCGATCGGGCAAGGTCATGGTCCGGATTTTCAGCCCCTCGTCCAGCATGCCGACGGCAGAGAGATGGTGCAGGACGAAGGCGCCGAACCCCCCGACGGAGCCTTCCTCGATCGTGATCACGACCTCGTGGTGGCGGCACAGCTGTTCGATGAGCTCGTGATCGAGGGGCTTGGCGAAACGCGCGTCGGCGACAGTCGCCTTCAGCCCGTGCGTTTCGAGCGCATCAGCGGCCTTCAGCGCTTCCGACAACCGTCCGCCCAGGGAGAGTATCGCGACCTGATCGCCCTCTCGCATGATGCGGCCCTTGCCGATTTCCAGGACACGGCCCTTCTCGGGCAAGTCGACGCCGACGCCCTCGCCGCGCGGATAACGGAAGGCGATCGGGCCTTCGCCATAAGCGACGGCTGTAGCGGTCATGTGGACGAGCTCCGCTTCGTCGCCAGCGGCCATCAGCACCATGTTCGGCAGGCAGCCGAGATAGGCGAGGTCGAAGGCTCCGGCATGGGTCTGCCCGTCGGCCCCGACGAGACCGGCCCGGTCCATGGGAAAGCGGACGGGCAAATTTTGGATCGCGACGTCGTGGACCACTGAATCATAGGCGCGTTGCAGGAAGGTTGAATAGATCGCCGCAAAAGGCTTCATGCCGTCGGCGGCGAGGCCGGCGGCGAAAGTGACCGCGTGCTGTTCAGCGATGCCGACGTCGTAACACCGGTCCGGATAGACGTCGGCGAACATGTCGAGGCTCGTGCCGGACGGCATGGCCGCAGTGACGCCGATGATCGTTTCGTCCGTCTCCGCTTCTTTGATCAGCGATTTCGCGAACACCTTCTGATAGGCCGGCGCGTTCGGCGTGCCCTTCTTCTGCTTGCCGGAGACCACGTCGAATTTGGCGACGCCGTGATATTTATCGGCGGCTTCCTCCGCAGGCGGATAACCGGCGCCCTTGCGGGTCACGACGTGAACAAGGACGGGCCCGTCCTCCATCGCGCGCGCGTTCTCGAGGACGGGCAGCAGGTGGTCGAGATTGTGCCCGTCGATCGGGCCCACGTAATAGAAGCCGAGTTCCTCGAAAAGCGTGCCGCCGGTGAACATGCCGCGGCCATATTCTTCGGCCTTGGCGAGCTGATTATAGACGGCTTTCGGCAAGCGTTTCGCAAGTTGTTAGCCGAAGTTGCGGAAGCCTTGATAAACGCCCGACGAGGACGCGCGCGCCAGATAGGCGCTCATCGCGCCGACGGGCGGGGC
>CAZBOC010000308.1:0-3630 GCA_964493225.1 uncultured Caulobacterales bacterium
ACGCCGCGCCGGAGCCGCGAACAGAGCGAACAATAGGTCCGGTTCTCCGGCACCTTGTCGGTGACGATGGAATAGGTGTCCTCCGTGACGATCCGGTGCGCGACGCCGAGCCCGGCGAGATAGTCGGGCAGAACATGCTTCGGAAAGCCGGGCTGTCCCTGGTCGAGATTGCAGGCGAGAAGCTCCGCCTCGAGGCCGCCCTGCCATTTCAGGTCGAGGAGCGCGGCGAGCAGCGTGTAGCTGTCCTTGCCGCCGGAAAGGCAGACGAGCCATTTTTGCGGTGAGCCGTCGGAGCGCCGACGATCCATCGCGAACCGCGCGATCGCATCCTGCGTCTGGCGCAAAATCCGCTTGCGCAGTTTCTTGAAGGCGACCGAAGACGGCGCGCCGGCGTAAACCCGCGGCGGCGCTGTTCCGTGAAAGCCGTCTTCCAGAGCGCCGTCGCCGGACATCGCGCCGCCTCCTTCAACGCTTCGCGTCTTAGCCGACGAGTGCGCGCTCCGCCAAGCGCGACGTTGGTTTCGATTTCCTGAAGTCTGGCGCGCGCTTTGTAACGGGTTTGTTGAAACATCGGAAAGACGCGTGAAATGTTCCAACTGAAGACAATTCTTGCGGGCGCTGCCCTTTCGCTCGTCGCGGGCGCTGCGACGGCGGCGCCTGTCGCGATCCGCGACAACGCGCACGACAACGGCGCTTCCGTTTTCGCGGACGGGCTCGGGCGCAACGTCGCAATCGGTCTGGAAGGAGAGCGCAGCCGCGTGCGCGCGGGCGTCTTCAGCCTCGAATACGAATCGCAAACACAAGGCTGGACCTCGTTCCTGAGCTTCAGCCTGCAGCTTTCCGAACGATTGACCCTGCCGAAAGCCTACGAACACGTCGAAGGCCGCGCCTATGCGGCCGACGCCGCAGACCGGGCGGCGCTCGGCGCTTTGATCAACAACTTCCTGACCGAGGATCTGGGGCTCGCGGACGCGACGAGCGCCGCGGCCCTGCAGGTCATCGTCTGGGAAGTCGTCGAGGACGGTTCGGACCGTTTCGACCTCCGCCGCGGCGATTTCAAGGTCCTGACCAGAGGCGTGCGCGCCCGCGCGGACACGCTCTGGGGCATGATCGCTGACGGCCTCGCCGACGAAGCCTACGACAACACGGCGTTCAACGTATTCAGTGCCGAGGGAACCCAGGACCTGATCCTGGAGACGCCGATACCGGGCGCGATCTCGCTCATCCTGTCAGGTTTCGCCGGCCTCAGTCTTGCAGCGCGCCGCAGGAAAACTCTCTAGCTGACCTGCATTGCATCAGACTGGCGCGGCGTCGTTATCGGCGCCGCGCCATTTTTTCGCGGCCGCCGCTCCCGAAATGGGCGTCGAGAAAGGCGAGGAATGCGGGCCAGTCCTCCTTCACGACGCCGTGGGTCCCCGGCCGCATCCACAGGGCGAGCTCGGCGCCCGGGTTGAACCGGTCGAGCCTTTCCTGGTCGAGGCCGCGAGCGCCGTGTAGTTCATAGACGGGATCGGCGCCGATCGCGGCGCGGAAAGCGCCGTTAGGGTCGGACCAGACATCCCGGCGGGCGTTCCCGAGCAGCACCGGGCGCGGCGCGACGAGCGCGAGCAGCTGGTGCTGATCGACGGGCATCTCCTCCTCGCGTCCGGCATAGGCGGCGTAGGGCTCGGCGAACCAGTGGGGATAGGTCTCCGTGATCGCCTTCACGCTCTCGCCCTTCTTGCGCCTGTTGAGGGAAGCGCCGCCGGTTCCGGACTGGTGCGCGATGACGCCGTCGATGCGCGGGTCGAAGGCGGCGGCGACGAGAGCGGCCTTGGCGTAACGCGAATGCCCCCAGACGATCATCGCGTCCCTGTCGAAGCGCGGGTCGCCCTCGAGGACATCCACCATGCGCGAATAGGCCCAGCCCCAGGCGGCCACTGCGCCCCAGCGGGTTCCGTCGTCTTCGTATCCTTCAGAGAGCCGCGCAAGGGCCTCATTCCCGGCGACGGCGGCGTCGGGAACAATTTCGCCGGGGTAAATCGTTGCGATGGCGTAGCCGGCCTCGAGGATGTCCTCGACCGGCGGCGTGCAGATATGGCGACCGAAAACGTAAGTCGCGACGGCCCCGAAAAAGCCGCCCATCTCGCCGCGCGCGCCGGCCGGTTTCGTCGCGTCCGGGTGCGGCAGCGTCGCCCAGCGCGGGCAGAAGGTCTCCATCAGGATGACCGGCGCGGGACCGGCCGCATCGCGCGGGTAAGCCACGGCCATGACGAGCGCGCCCTGCTCGCCCGCGCCGCGCGCCGGGACGGAGACGCCGCCGAATTCTGCCGCCGCAGTGAACGTGAATTCCTCAAAGGACCCGGCCCCGCCGAAAGCGTTGTCGTCGATCACCCGGCGCCCGACGAGCCGCGCGTCGGCGCCGTCCGGCATCGCGCCGTAGACGTGGTCCTCAAAAACCCTGCGCAGTTTCGGCGCGCGGCGCGCGCGCCAGTCGGCGAGGCTCGCGACGGGCGCGTCGTCTTCAAGGGCTCCGAGAACAGGCGGCGACGCCTCCGGACCGGCTGCGCGCAGATCCGCCCAGGCGAGCGTCAGTTGCACGCATCCGGGCGCGGCGAGCGCCGCGACGAGGATCAGAAAAACACGTACCGCCGCCATCATTTCCTGCCGCCATGTCCAACAGCGCGACCATCGCCTCGGCCGCGCGCCCCGGCAAGTCACAATTGGGAAAGCCGTCCCGGGCCGCCGTTCGGCGACAGCTCCCCGACGCCCCGGCGCGGTCCTTTCGCGCCGCGCCGGCGAAAGACGAGATAGGCGGGCGCGCGGCCCTCGGCGAGGGCCTTCGCTTCATAGCGGGTCTGCGGCCAGTCGGCGGGGCGGCGCCGCCAGTCGTCGGCGCGCTCGGCCGTCCACTCGAAATCCGGCGAACCCTGCGCGTGCATCAGCGTCCAGCGTACATAATCTGGAATGTCCGACGCGACCCGCAAGATCCCGCCGGCCCCAAGGAGCCGCGCGGCTTCCCCGAAGAACCAGGGACCGACGATGCGCCGCTTATGGTGGCGCTTTTTTGGCCAGGGATCGGGGTGGAGGACGAAGATCCGCGCCAGGGCCCCGTCCGGCAGGGCCTGCATCAGGGGCCGCGCGTCGCCGTGGTGGATGCGGATGTTCTCAAGCCCCTCATCCTCGATCTGAGCGAGCAGCTTGGCGACGCCGTTGATGAAGGGCTCGGCGCCGATGATGCCGACGCGCGGGTTTCGCGCCGCCTGCCAGGCGAGGTGCTCGCCGCCGCCGAAGCCGACCTCGAGCCAGATTTCCGCGGCGTCCGGGAACAGCCCGCCCGGATCGACGCCCTGCTCGCCCAGCGGAACCCGCAGCGCCGGCAGCGCCGTCTCCATCAGCCGCGCCTGGCGCGCCTTCAGAGGCCGGTCCTGGCGGCGTCCGTAGAGGCGGGGAATGTAGGGGGCGTCATCGACCATGGCCGCCGTTTATGGCCGATCGCGCCTCAGATGTCGCTGGATTTTTCCTGCAGCTCTTCGATCAGCGCGCCCTCCTCGCCGGCGCTGTCGCCGCCGCCGAAGATGATCGCGCCCGACGTGTAAGAGCCGCCGAAGGTCGTCACGAGATTGACCGTCTGGCCGAGCCCGGAGCCGA
>CAZBOC010000309.1:0-3626 GCA_964493225.1 uncultured Caulobacterales bacterium
AAACGCCCGCGACTGGAAGGACGTCATGTGGGCGATCTCCACACGGATGGATCCCGCCCGCGACGTCACGCTGATCGAGGCGACGCCGATCGACTATCTCGATTTCGCCTCTCCCGAGTCGGGATTGGGTTCGAAGATCGGGCTCGACGCGACGAACAAGCTGAAACCGGAAACGCATCGCGAATGGGGCGTGGAAATCCGCATGTCGGACGCGGTTGTCGAGAAGATCGACGCGCTCTGGCCGAAACTCGGTCTGCCGGGCGCCGGGCGAAGCATCTGGAGCAAATGATTATTCAATTGCAACTTGCGCGAGTGGTGAGCTCGCGCATTTTCTGTTTACAGTAATGGGCGCGTAGGGGTTGCAGCGCTGAATTGCTATTGCCTGCGGCGAATGGGGGCTTTTCCGGCCATGATTTCGAGTTCGGGATTGATCGCTTGGTGCTGGCGAGGTTTTCGCGCCTTCGCCGTTCTCGCAGCGCTCCTGCTGGCGCAGCCGGCTGCGGCGCAGGCCGGGGCGGAAGTCGCCATGCCGGCGGGGCGCGTTTCGGCGATCATTATCGCCTTCGTTCTGATGGCGGCGCTCGGTTTCGCCGTCTGGCGGATCGTCTTTTCACGGACGATGACCCGATCCTCCCTTTTCAATCGCCTGTTCGTCGTCGTCGCCGTTTCAAGCGCCTTCTTCAGCGCGGCGTCTTCGGCGATCGGCTTCGGGCTCATCACCAGCCAGGAAAACAGCGATTTCCTGCGCAATGTTCTCCTGCCGCCGGCCTTCGGTCTGTTCGTCTTTTTCCTGACGGTGGCGATCTGGGTCGGCGGATCGGAGCTCGTGCGCCACCGCGACTGGTTCCGCTACATGGAAGGCAAGAAGGGCGCAGAAGGCTTCCTCGCCGACGTGCTGCATTTCATCGAGCGGGCGGTGAAGCTTTTCGTCGTCATGCCTGTCCTGGCCGTCATCCTTTTCTTCGTCTCGACCTGGACCAGCGTCGTGGGCATTGGCGGCGTCGACGCCGTGCGCTACACGTACTCAAACGAACTCGTCCGGCTCCAGAATGAATGCAACGGGATCGTCGCCTACCGCCAGAAGGACTTTCTCTTCCAGGACGATCTGCGTCTTGCGGTGCTCGACGTCGAACGCGTCTCGCGCAATGAGCGCGAATCGGGCGGGCAGACGGGGCTCAGCGGACGCGGCGCGGCGACGGATTACATAGACGGCGTCGCGGAATGGTTGCGCGAACTCGAGCGCAGCGTCAGCGAAATCATCGACGAAGGGCTGCGCGGCAGCGATGTGACGGGCAACAGCCCCTATGACGAGAATGTCTGCGGGGCGGTGGTCGACGAATTGAAACAGAAATTAAGCCGCAACGCCTTCGACAATATTGACCTCTGGGCGCGGGAGTTCGAGACCGGCTTCGAGGATTTCCGCCTCGAACTCGACCGCTGGCGTCAGGACCGGCGCATTGAGAACCTCCTCGATCAGCAACTCGACAATTTCGACCGCGCCAATCCGAAGCCGTTCTTGAACCCGAATTCGCGCAGCGGGGCGCTCGCGCAACAGGTCATCGACCGCTACTCCGAAGAGGTGGTCTCGGCGCTGAAGTCGCTCGTGCGTAGTCAGAAATTGCGCAAGCCTCCGCCGCCCCTGCCGTCGGCCGCTGACGAATCGCCGGAACGCGGCGTCAACATCCTCCTGAGCCTGTTCTCCTCGGAACCGGTCGTCGACGAGCCGAAAGAAGAGCGGCGCCGGTCGCGCACGCTCGCCGTCGTCCAGGAGGAGAAGGTGGCCGAGCTTTCGACGATGACGCCCCGCGACGCCGTCCTGAAGAACTTCAATATTTTCTCCGATGTGTGGGTGCTCGCCATCAGCTGGGACTACGCGAGCTACATCCTTCTCCTCGCCTATCTTCTTTTCCCGAGCGCGGAACGGCGTCTTGAATACAAGGATGCGCCGCCGCCCGTTTCCGGCTGACCGCATCTCGCCGTGAAAAACCGGGCGCGCCTGAAGCGCGGCCGGCGCGATCGAAGATGCGAGAAAACGGTAAGAGAAGGAGATAGGCCCAAAGGGCGTTTGCGCCAGACGACGGCCTGTCGTCTTTTGACCGGGATGCAGTTCCAAGGCTTGCGGCGCGCCCCGCGCGCCAGCCCGTCGCGAGCGCGGCAAAGCGACAGCGCGGCGCTGCAGGCCCCCTCGACGCGGCGGGCCTCGTCCCGCGAACAGCGCGCGGATTCAGACGATTCTGACGCCCAGCTTCGCGAAAAGCGCGCCGTCCCGGCTTTGGCCGGGATTGTCCGTCGTCAAAAGCTCGTCGCCGATGAAAACCGAATTGGCCCCCGCCAGGAAGCACAAAGCCTGCGTCTCGTCGGACATCGCCTCGCGCCCCGCTGACAGCCGCACGTAGGATCGCGGCATCATGATGCGCGCGCAGGCTACGACTCGCACGAATTCAAGCGGCTCGACCGGATCGGAATCGCCAAGAGGCGTGCCGGGGATCGGAACGAGGGCGTTAATCGGAACCGACTCGGGCGGCGGGGACATGTTGGCGAGGGCGAGAAGGAGGCCGATGCGGTCCTCCGCGCGCTCGCCCATGCCGACGATTCCTCCGCAACAGACCTTGATCCCGGCGCGACGCACGGACGCCAGGGTCGCGAGGCGGTCCTCGAACGTGCGGGTCGAGACGACGGCCTCATAATACTCCGGAGAGGTGTCGATATTGTGATTGTAGAAGTCGAGCCCGGCCGCGCCGAGCGCTTCGGCCTGCCCGTCGCTCAGCATGCCGAGGGTCATGCAGGTCTCCAGGCCCAGTGCTTTCACGTCGCGGACCATGTCGCAAAGCGCGCCGACATCCTTGTCCTTCGGCGATCGCCAGGCCGCCCCCATGCAGAAGCGCGAGGCGCCTTCGCTCTTCGCCTGTCGCGCCGCGGACAGAACCGTCTCCCGGTCGAGCAGTTTCGAAGCCCTGAGCCCCGTATCGAAAGCCGCCGATTGGTTGCAGTAGCCGCAGTCTTCCGGACAGCCCCCGGTCTTGATTGACAATAGCCGGGCCCCCTGGACCGCCCCCGCATCGAAATTGTCGCGATGGATGCATTGCGCGCGAAACAGCAATTCTGTGAAAGGCAGCTCGGCGAGAGCATCCGCGTCCCGCCGCGTCCAGCGTCCCGTTTCCCCATTCATTCTTTCCACGCCCTCCGTTTTGCGACGCTTTCGCGCGTACTCTCGGCCGGAAGTCGATAGGCCCTCCGCCACAGCGAAAACAACCCGCAATCGCACGGGGCCGGCTGCGAATCGCGCCGATTCGAACCTGATCGCGAACGCCGCCCCCATAAGCGACCCGGCGAACCCCAGAGCAGAACATAAGATGAACGATACCTTGAATTCTTCACGAAAGCAACACCTTGAATTCGATTGACGGAGCGGAACAAATGGCGTACAAAAGGAGGCGTTGACGGGAATGGCCCGCTGAGGCAACGGAGTTGAACATGCAACGTCAGGGATTGCGGCTGGTAGAGGCGGACGACGTGGACAAAACAAAAGCGCTGGAAGCGGCGATCTCGCAGATCGACAAGGCTTTCGGCAAGGGTTCGGTAATGAAGCTCGGCGACCGCGACGTCGTCGACATCGAAGCCATCTC
>CAZBOC010000310.1:0-3624 GCA_964493225.1 uncultured Caulobacterales bacterium
TGGCGGCCGCTCATGTTTCGGAGAATTATCGCGCCGGCGCCGTTGTCGCGCGCCTTGAAGACTGCCTCTATCTTGACAAATTCGCCGTCGTCGAGACCGCGCGCGGGGAGGGACTGGCGCGCGCGGTCTGGCGCGAAACGGCGGCGGGGGCCGGCGAGCTCTTTTGGCGCTCGCGCACCGCGAACGGCTTCAACGCTTTCTATGCGGAAGTATCCGATGGTTCGGTCAAGCGGGGGCCGTGGACGATATTCTGGCGCGGGGCCGCAGACTTCGCGCGCGTCGGCGCGGTCGCGGAGAAGATCGCCGCCATGCCCGACAGTTTCGAGGACTAGGCCATGGGCGAGCCGTATCTCGTCGGGCTGATCGGCGCGCGCGGACATGCGGGCCGCGAACTTCTGCGCCTCATCGCCGGTCATCCGGACCTGATGCTCGCCTACGCCTCCTCGCGGGAATTCGCCGGGCGCAGGGTGGCCGACCTCGTCCCGGAGCTGCACGACGACCTCGAATTCGAGGCCCTCGCGCCGGAAGCGGTCGCGCGCCGCCGCGCGGACGCCGTGATCCTCGCTCTTCCCGACGGCGCGGCCGCGCCGTTCGTCGCCGCCTTCGAGCGCGAAACGGGCCGTCGGATCCTTGTTGACCTGTCCGCCGATCACCGCTTCGACGACCGCTGGACCTACGGCCTTCCTGAACTGAACCGCGCGAGGATCGCCGGCGCCGCGCGCATCGCCAATCCCGGCTGCTATGCGACGGCGATGCAGCTTGCGATCCGGCCGGCGCAAGACATGCTCGACGGTCCGCCCTGCGCTTTCGGGGTTTCCGGCTATTCCGGCGCCGGGACGACGCCCGGCCCCCGCAACGACGCGGCGCGGCTCGCCGGCAATCTGATGCCCTACGCGCTTATCGGCCACAAACACGAACGCGAGGCGACGCGGCATCTGGGGCGCGCCGTTCGCTTCAGCCCCCATGTACACCCGGCGTTCCGGGGACTGATCGTCACGGTCCACCTCCCGCTCGCCGATGCAACGAACGCGGACGCTTTGCGCGCCGCCTTTGAGAGGGCTTACGCCAGCGAGCCCCTCGTCACGCTTCAGGACGCGCCGCCCGAACTCAGGGACGCGGCCGGCCGCAACGGCGTCATGCTCGGCGGTTTCGTCGTCAGCGAGGAAGGACGGCGCGCCGTCGTGGTCGCGGCGCTCGACAATCTTCTCAAGGGCGCGGCGGTGCAGGCGATCCAGAATCTGAATCTCGCCCTCGGCCTTGAGGAATGCGCGGGGATGGCAATCCCCTGAGGTGCGGGCCATAACGGGCGCATGGCGACGGCGGAAAACGACTTTCTCGTCCAGGCGGCGGTTTACCTCGGCGCGGCGACCGTTACGGTGCCGCTTTTCAACCGCTTCAAGCTCGGCTCGATCCTCGGCTACCTCGCGGCGGGACTCGTCATCGGTCCGTCCGGGCTCAATCTTCTGACCATGGAGGAGGGTGTCTTCCACGTCGCCGAACTCGGCGTCGTCCTGTTTCTTTTCATCATCGGGCTTGAGCTGTCCTTTCCCAGGCTCTGGGCGCTGCGCCGCAACATCTTCGGCCTCGGCGCGGCGCAGGTCGCGATCACCGGCGCCCTGATCGCCGGTCTTTTCGTCCTCGCGGACGTCATGCCGGCGCCGGCCGCGATCATCGCCGGCGCTTCGCTCGCCTTTTCTTCGACGGCGTTCGCGCTGCAGTGGATGAAGGACCGCGGCGAGCTCAACACCGGCTATGGCGACCGGGCGTTTCCGATCCTGCTTTTCCAGGACCTCGCCGTCGTCCCGCTCCTCGCCGCGATCCCGTTCGTCGCCGGCGGCGAAGGCGGCCTCACCTGGATCGACGGCGTGAAAATGACCGCGGTCGTCGCCGCGCTGATCGGCGTCGGACGTTACGGCCTCAATCCCGTCTTCAAGCTGGTGGCCGGGTCCGGCTCGCGCGAGGCCTTCGCGGCGGCCGCGCTTTTCACGGTGGCGCTCACGGCGCTCGCGGTGTCCTGGGCCGGGCTGTCGATGGCGCTCGGCGCCTTCTTCGCGGGCGTGATGCTCGCCGAATCCGCCTATCGCCACCAGATCGAAACCGATATCGAGCCCTTTCGCGGGCTGCTCCTCGGGCTCTTTTTCATCTCCATAGGCATGCGCCTCGACCTTTCGACCATTGCCGAGGCCTGGTGGATCGTGCTTTGCGGCGCGGTCGGGCTGGCCGCGATCAAATCCGTCATCCTTTACGCCCTGACGCGGTTGTTCGGCGCGACGCACGCCGATTCCCTGAAGACCGCGGCGGTTCTCAGCCAGGGCGGGGAGTTCGCCTTCGTCGTTCTCAGCCTCGGGGTCGGCGCGGCGCTTTTCACGGACGGCGAGGCGACGCTGATGTCGGCGATCGTGACGGTCTCCATGATCATGACCCCGGCCGCCACGGCGCTGGCCGCCAGGCTCGCGTCGAGCGGGGCCGAGACCGAACAGGCCATGGAGGGTCCCCGCTCGGACGACGGCCACGTCATCATCGCCGGCTTCGGCCGCATGGGACAGATCATCTCCCAGATCCTGGAGAACTCCGGCTGCAAGATCACCGCGATCGACAGCGACCCGGCCCACATCCGGAACGCCGAGCGGTTCGGCTTCAAGGTCTATTTCGGAGACGCCTCGCGCCTCGACGTACTGGCGACGGCGGGCGCCCAAGACGCGAAAGCCGTCATTCTTTGCATGGACGATCCGTCGGCGGTCAATCATGCGGTCGAGGCGCTCCACGAATTGTGTCCCGCCGTGACCATTCTCGCGGTCGCCCACGATCGCTTCCACGAAATCCAGTTGCGTCGTCTCGATCCCGACGTGATCGTCCGCGAAACCATGGAATCCAGCCTCCTTATAGCGCGCGAAACGCTGTCGCGCCTCGGTCATGCCGACGGCCTCGTAGACGAGGTCATCCAGGAGTTTCGCGTCCGCGACCGCGAGCGTCTTCTCGCCCAGGCGAGCGACGGCGAGGAAGCGGCGAAACACCTGCTGCACAAACCCTTCGGCGCCATGGAGCGCGCGCGGGATTAAGCGCGCCATCGCTTTCCCGCGGGCCGCGGCGCTGCATGGGTCTGGGCCGTGCGGGCGACAGTTTACGGCGGGCCCGAAGCCGGGAGATAACTTTCCCGCAAATCGTCCAGCGCCGAGGGCGCGCGAAGCGGCGCGGCCGCCGACGCGGGCGGCGGCCGCGCCCCGGCCAGTCCACCCCCGCCGCGGTGTTCCTAAAAGCGAGGCATGCCTGAGAAATCCACCCCGCCCGAAGACCTGCCCTTCGAAAAAGCCCTCGCCGAGCTTGAGGCGATCGTCCAGAAGCTGGAGAGCGGCGACGCCGCGCTTGAGGAATCGATCGCGCTCTACGAACGCGGCGCCGCGCTCAAGGCCCATTGCGAAGCGACGCTGAAATCCGCCCAGGAAAAGATCGACAAGATCGTCGCCGCGGGTGATGGCGAGCTGAAAACCGAGCCCGCAGACCTCGATTAGCGCGCTGGCGTTTTCCAAAATGGCGGCCTGGCGAGCGTGACTTATCCGCCGCAGCGCCGCAAAACGGCCCCGCAGGCGTCATGAAAACCGCGCCAGGGGGGTGGAGAAACCTGCG
>CAZBOC010000311.1:0-3610 GCA_964493225.1 uncultured Caulobacterales bacterium
GGAAATCGCCGGGGTGATGCACGGCGCCGCCTCCCTCGATCTCGTCAGACTTGAAGCGCGCATCGTCGCGATCGATGCGCAGATCAAGGCCCGCTCCCGGATCCCGACGCGGGAGGCCTTGACCGACCCCGGAGGCGGCGCGCCGGCGCAGGTTCGCGCCGATGCGCGGCGCGAGCGGGCGTCGTGTTGCGATGTCGATCTGACCGTTCCGAGCGCAGTCGCGCGCGCAGAAAACTCCCAGGGGAAGGATCTCTGATCCGAAAAAAGTAAGGACAGACCGGACACGTCTTAAAGGGCTGTTAGGACCTTGAATATTTAAAACGCTGCATGTTTCGTTATGATTTTGGCCACCGGAAATACAGCGTACTCGGAATTCTCGCCGCGGCCCTGGCGCTGACAGCTGTTCCCTACGCCGCCGCCGGGGCCGCGGCGGGTGCGGCGCAACGCGAAGACGCGGCGGCGTTCCAGTCCGGGCCCCTGCGCTCGGGCGATGTTCTGAAGGTCGTGCTTCCCGGAGAAGCCGCTTTTGAAACCCCCTTCCAGATTGACGCCGCGGGCGTGATATTTCTCCCCGAAGTCGGTCCAATGGCGGTCGCCGGCGCGAGCCTCGACGAAGCGAGAAGCCTGATACGGACGGAACTGGAAAGGATCTATAAGGATCTTTCGCGTTTCGACCTGCGCCTCGTTGAACGGCGTCTCCTGCTGCAGGTTCTTGGGTTCGTTCGCCAGCCCGGGGCGATCGATCTCGGTGACGGCGCGAATGTTCAGACGGCGATCGAGGCCGCGGGGGGCGTGCGTCAGGGCGCGCAGCTTGACAAGTTCCAATTGCGCCGCGGCGAGGAGATCATCCGCTTCGACTACAAGAAATATCTGGACAGCGGCGATCTTTCGATTCTGCCGCCGCTGAGACCCGGCGACACGGTGTTCGTCCCCGCCTCGCCCCTGATCGGCAACGTCCAGGTCGAATTCGATGCAAGAACCCTGACAGCGGCGGGCGACGGGGCCGACGACGGCAGCGACGTGCGCGTTTTCGGCGAAGTCATCAATCCCGGGAGTTTCGCTTTCAACGACGGCAATACGATTGTCGACGTGCTGATGCGCGCCGGCGGCGTTACGCGTTACGCCGGCGTTGAGAAAATCCGAGTGATCAACGGCAGCGAGCCTGAACTCTTCGATCTGAAAGCCTTCCTCGACACGGGCGACCGCGGACTGCTGCCGCCGATCGATCCGGGGGCGGTCGTTTACGTGCCGATCTCCGTTGACGAGGTGAAGTCCGGCGGCAGAACGGTCTACGTCATGGGCGAGGTGGCGAATCCGGGCGCGTTCGAGATGACGGAGGGCGCGACCTTCTTCGACGTTCTCGCCAATGCGGGCGGCCCGAACCGCTACGCCGAGACCCGGAACCTGCGCGTCATTCGCGCCGACGGATCGGTCGCACCATTCAATCTTGCAGGGTATACGGAGGGAAAACCGACCGAGGCTGTTCCGGCGATCGCGCCGGGCGACGCGATATTCGTTCCCGAGAAGACTGATCAGCTTGAGAAGTCCTGGCTGAAGATCAGCCCCGAGCGCGCAATCCGCATCATCGGCCAGGTCAATCGACCTGGACGCTATGAATGGTCCGACGAGATGTCTCTGCTCGACCTTCTCGCCCATGCCGGCGGGCCGACGCGACAGGCGGACGCCGCAAGCGTCCAGATCGTCGGCCCCGGCGGCGCGGCGCCGGAGATCTTCAATCTCGAGCGCTTTCTGGCCGAAGGCGGCGCGCTCGCCGACATTCCAGTGCTTGGGGCGGGCTACACTGTATTTTTGCCCGAACTGCCGCGCGATCCCTCCGACAACAAGTCCCAGTGGGTGCGACAGTCTGCAGACAGATCGATCTACATCGTAGGAGCGGTGGGGTCGCCAGGACGATACGCGTTCAGCGAAGACCTTGGCTTTCTAGACATTCTCGGGGCTGCGGACGGGCCGACGGAGAAAGCTGATCTCGCCAATGTGCGCGTCTCGCATTTCGATCGGCCGCGTGCGCGCGTCAGCGACGTCGACCTCGCTCTCTTCTTTGAAACGGGCGACGGATCGGTTCTTCCGGCGGTGAGGCCGGGGGACGTCATCTATGTGCCGAGCCGCGGCAGGAAATGGACCGAAATTCCCGCCGAAGCGACGGTTCGCGTGCTCGGGGCCGTCGCAAAGCCCGGCCGCTATTCCTTTTCGGATGACATGACGATCCTCGATCTCCTCGCGGAAGCGGGCGGGACGCGGCCCGACGCGCTCGAAAAACGAATCGTCGTCGTGAACATGGAGGCCGGCGAGACCCGCGCGACGCGCTTCAATCTGCCGAAATTCGCAAGGAAGGGCGATTACGCGATGCTGCCCGTCGTGCGCGCCGGCGACACGGTCTACGTGCCGTCGAAAAACCAGAGCACGCGGTCGATCGTCGCCGGGGTCTTGCGCGACGCCGTTCAGATCATTTCCGTGGCCGCGCTGGTCGCGGCCATATGATCAGCTTAGAGATCAATATGGCCGAGGTGCAACTGCTCGCCTCGGCGATCGGATCGCGGGACAGGACGTCGGCGCTGATCTGCTCTGCTGAAACGGGCGAGGGCGCATCGACGGTGGCCTACGCCGTCGCGCAGAGAGTAGCGGCGAGCGGGGCGCGCACCTTGTTGGTCGAGTTCAACACGCTGCACTCCTATTGCGCCGAAGTGCTGGCGCTGCCGCGCCGGTCGTGGTCCCTTGAGTCGCTGGACGACGACGCGGTGTTCTGCATTCCGGGTCGAAATCTCTCCCTCCTGCCGCCGCCGCTGGCCGGGGCCTTCCCGGTCAGCGAACAGAACGAGCGCTCCCTCGCCGCGGCCATCGACCGGTGGACGCGGGCCTACGACATGGTGATCGTCGACGGCCCGCCTATTCTCGAAAAGACCTTTTCAGGCGTGAACGGACTGATGCTGGCGAAGACCGTCGATGCGGTGTTTCTCGTCGTCGCGTCGGGCGCGACGCCGTCGGCGCGGATTCTCGATGCGGCCGGGCGGCTCGCGAGCGTCGGCGCGCCCGCAGCCGGCGTGATCATGAACGACCGCGACATGCCGCCCCTGAAGGAGGAGATCGCGCGCCAGATCGAAAAGTCCGGCGATCGATTTCCGCGATTCAAGAACTGGCTGCTTAGGCGCGTCAATCGAGCGCGGCTTCTCGATCTCGAGTTTTAGAAGACCCCGCGGTCAGCACGAACGCCCCGCCCTTGCTTGACGCCTGAACGAACCGCTGAGCTCAACCGTGAGTTGTGTTTTTGTCTGTCTTCAAGTAATTGTCACGGGCGGCGACGACTTTCGTCGCGGAAGAGGGAGGCGGTGATGAACGTGACCTTCGATGTGATCGGACGATTTCTCCGGCAGATGGGGGAGGGCGGAGCGGGCCGACGCGCCTTTCTGAGCCGGATGGCGCTCGGCGCGGCGGCGTCGATTGCGCAGCTTCCGGGAGCTTCGGCGTCCGACCCCGCACCGGAATTCGTGTTCGTCACGCAAACGCCCAATCCGCTCGGAGATCTTGACTATGCGACCGTGACCGCGCCGTTCGGCTCCCACCGCGGCACGACCGAGGCGGCGCCGAGGGGCGG
>CAZBOC010000312.1:0-3607 GCA_964493225.1 uncultured Caulobacterales bacterium
CCACCGCATCGTCGACGGCAAGGGCGCGGTCACTTTCCTCGTGCGGGTCAAGGAAAACCTCGAAGACCCGCAGCGCCTCCTGCTTGACCTTTAGCGTCAACTATCGTCGGTAACGGTCTGACGCGGCCGCATCAGCGGCCCTCGCAGGAGACGGAAAAACCCATGTCGGAAACCTATGACGTCGTGATAATCGGCGCTGGACCAGGCGGTTACAACGCCGCGATCCGCGCGGGCCAGCTGGGCCTCAGAGCGGCGATCATTGAAAAGCGGGAGACCGGCAAGCTCGGCGGGACCTGCCTTAATGTGGGCTGCATTCCTTCGAAGGCTCTGTTGCACGCCTCGGAGCTCTACGACGCCGCTGCAAAGGATTTCGACCATCTCGGCATCAAGACCGGCGGGCTCGAGTTGAACCTCCCGCAAATGCTGCGTCAGAAGGACGAGGCCGTCGACGGCCTCACCAAGGGCGTCGCATATCTGATGAAGAAGAATAAGGTCGAGGTTTTCCTCGGCGCCGGCGAAATCGTCGCGCCAGGCAAGGTTCGCGTCACGGGCGAACACGCCCGGGAGGTCGAGACGAAGAACATCGTCATCGCGACGGGTTCGCAGGTCGCGCCGCTGAAGGGCGTCGCCATCGATGAAAAGCAGATCGTCTCCTCGACCGGGGCCTTGGAGTTCTCCTCCGTACCAAAACATCTTGTCGTCATCGGCGGGGGCGTCATCGGCCTCGAACTCGGCTCGGTCTGGCGTCGCCTCGGCGCGCAAGTGACGGTGGTTGAATTCCTCGACCGGATCCTGCCGACCATGGACGGCGAGGTTTCGAAACAGTTCCTGCGCATCCTGAAAAAGCAGGGCGTGGCGTTCAGGCTCTCATCGAAGGTCACGGGCGTTGCGAAAAACAACGGCGCCGTCAAAGTCGCGGTCGAACCGGCCGCAGGCGGCGACACGGAGATGATCGACGCCGACGCCTGCCTCGTCTCTATCGGCCGCCGTCCTTATACCGATGGCCTCGGGCTGGAGACCGTCGGCGTGAAGACTGACGAGCGCGGGTTCATCCTGACCGACCAGTTCCGCACGAATGTCGACGGGGTCTGGGCGATCGGCGATTGCATCCACGGACCGATGCTGGCGCACAAGGCCGAGGACGACGCCGTAGCCTGCATTGAACTGATTGCGGGCCTTCCCGGTCACGTCAATTACGACGCCGTGCCGAACGTGGTCTATACATGGCCGGAGGTCGCGAGCGTCGGCAAGACGGAAGAGGAACTGAAGGCGGCCGGCGTCAAATACAAGGTGGGGAGGTTTCCCTATTCGGCGAACTCCCGCGCCAAGACAAATCATGATACGGACGGCTTCGCCAAGATCATCGCCGACGCGGTCACCGACCGCCTTCTCGGCGCCCATATCATAGGCGCGGCCGCCGGCGAACTCATCGCAGAGGCCGGCATCGTCCTCGAATTCGGCGGCGCCTCGGAGGACATCGCCCGCACCTCCCACGCCCACCCGACGCGTTCAGAAGCCGTCCGCCAGGCCGCGATGGGCGTCGAGGGCTGGACAATGCAGGCCTGAGGGCCGACGCACCCGGAACGCCCGCTCCGCCCTCGGCGTAGTTGCAGATGCATCCGCCCAGCGCCGGAACGGCGCGACAGTGGCGTGCGATGGGCGCGGGGCCCGCCCTTGCTCAGCCTTTGTCCGCCCGGCTTTCCCGCCTCACGCCAACGGCCCGAAATTCCGGCTCATCAGAATTTCGGGCCGTTGGCGTTAAATGCCGCAGGTTTGATTCCGATTCGGTACACCAGGACGGTATAGTCATGGCGATCCGAAATCGAGGAGAGAGGGCATGGACCGACTGATGGGTGTTCTGGGATTGCTCGCCGCCGCCGCCGGCGTGTCCGGCTGCGTCGCCGTCGCTGCGGCGGGTGCTGGCGTTCTCGTCCATGACGAGGCGACCGAGGGCGACGGCAAATTCGATCCGCTGGAAAAAGCGCGCGGCAAGGACGACGGCAAGAATTGACGCGCCAGGCCGCGCAGCGGAGACGGCGACCGCCACAAAGCCGCCGTCTCCTCAATCGCGGGCGCGATCAGCGATGACGCGAGGGAATGATGGCGCCGCGGATCTCGCCTGAACCGAAGGCGTCGGTGTGAAGGTTCACATAGGCCGCGCGGGCTTTGATGATGCGGACGAGATCATCAAGGTCGCCGCCGGGAAAGCCCTGCGCCGCCAGCTCTAGTACGTCCGCATCCCTGATCGTGCCCGTCACGACGCCGGAGCCGGTTCCGTCGTCGACGCAGAGCGGCGTGCCGACCGGCGCGGCCAGGCCTGCGCCCTCGCAAAGGAACGCCGCGATGCCGCCGTTGACGCCGGGTCGGCCGAAATGGATATGGACGCCGACAGACGCCGTGACGTCGCCCGTCAGATTGCGGTAGCGCAGCTCGTATCGGATGGCTTCGTCCTCCCTGAACAGCCGTACGACGCCGGCCCCGTCGGTAAAGATGGCGGCGGGGACTTCCTGAAATCCGTCGAGGCGGGTGGTCGCGAAGGGCCGGCCCGCGTCATTTTCCGGGCGCGCGCCGGGCGCTTCCTCCTGGGCCGAGGCGGGCGAAACTGCGATGGCGATGGCGAGGCTCGCCACAGCCGCGGCGAGGCGGCGCGAGGTGGATTTGTACATGGTCGTTCTCCTGGTCGTTTGCTTTTCTGACTGCACGGTTCGAATCTGAATGCTCGGTTCGAAGCCGCTGACGTCTGCGCGCGCCTGGGCGGCGCCGACGACCTCTTAACGATCCAAGGGGGCGCAGTATTCGAATTTTTTAACCGGCGCTCCCGGGAGCGCGCTTGCATTCGCCGGACGCAGAATTAGACCCGGGCCATGAATCTCCGCTTTTTCGATTTCGTCGGGTTCGCCGGCGTCGGTCTCGTCGTCGGCTCCTATTTCCTCAGCCAGATCGGGCGCATGGACGTCGCGCGTCCGGCCTACCCGGCGGTCAACGCGCTGGGCGCGCACCTCATCCTCTTTTCGCTGCGTTACTCTTTCAACGCGGCCTCCTTCGTGATCGAGATCTTCTGGCTGGCGATCAGCCTGACGGGACTCGCCCGCGCCTTGCGCCGGGGCCGGTGAGGGCCCGCCGTGGCGGGAACAGGGTGGATTTCAAACGGCGGGCGCCATAGTCTCGGCGGAATTTACGCGCCGACAATAAGATAAGCCGACGCCGGCCAAGGGCGACGCCGCCGGGGAACGCGCCGAACGCGGGAGACTAGACCGATGGACCCAGTAGTGCTGATCCTGACGGCGATCGGGGCCGCCGGCCTCGCCTTCGCACTGTTCCAGATGCGCGAACAGCCGCGTGGCCTTTACATCCTGTTTTTCGCCGAGATGTGGGAGCGCTTTTCCTATTACGGGATGCGGGCGCTCTTGATCTTTTATCTGACCAAGCATTTCCTGTTCGACCAGTCAGCCGCCTACGGTCTTTACGGCGCCTATACGACGCTCGTCTACATCATGCCGGTGATCGGCGGGGTTCTCGCAGACCGTTATCTCGGCCAGCGGCGCGCGATCATGATCGGCGCCGTTCTCCTCGTGCTGGGCCATGGCGGGATGGCGATCGAGGGCCC
>CAZBOC010000313.1:0-3585 GCA_964493225.1 uncultured Caulobacterales bacterium
GGACGTAGGACAGGGACAGGCGAGGCGAGATTTCCATGGCGACGGCTCCGGGAACACGTTGACGGGCCGCCAGCCTAACGCCGCTTCAGGGGGGCGAAGATAAGTTCCGTACAAATCGTGGGAAACGCTGGCGAGACAGCCTGTCGCCGGGGCTCTATTCCGCGGCCTTCATGCCGAGAAACGCTTCCATCCGGTCGATATACGCGATCCAGGCCTCGCGCCCCTCATCGGTCAGATGACAGACGGTCTGGGGACGGCGGCCCTTGAAGCGCTTTTCAACCCTGACATAGCCCGCCTCTTCGAGCTTTCGAAGGTGTACGGAAAGATTGCCGTCCGTACCGCCGACGCGCGCCCTCAATTCGGTGAAATCGGCCGCGCCGGCGCCCGAGTGATACGCCAGCACCGGGAGGGGGCCCCGGCCGTGGATCACCTCGTTGATCACAGGGTCGACGCTGAGCGGCCGAGCGTCGCCGGGCCTCTCTGGGGACGTCTTGCGACGCGTCATCGTTTCCCTAGGCGAGGGCCGCCGGCTCCTTTCGCATCATCAAGATTCCCGGAGCGACGGAGACGACGGCGATCCCGAGAGCGGCAAGGAGATGCTGCGCCGGCGACGCCGCAAGCAGCGTCGTCGCCGCGCCGATGGCGATGGACAGCCTGACTATGGGGTTGAGCAGGGAGGCGCGCGCCGCCGCCGCGGTCGCCTGGAGCGCAATGGCGTAGACCCCGAAGATGATTGGCGGAAAGGCGGCGTAAATCGTCCAGCCGGCGTCGCGCCCTTCCCCATCGGCGATAAATTGCGCAAAGACGAAGAAACTGACGGCGATGACGATCAAAACGCTTCCCGCAGCGGACCAGACGGCGCGCTCGACTTGATTGCCGAGGGCGCTGGCGCCGGGTTTGTCCGGCAGGCCGCGCTGCAGGAGCCGGCTTGAGACAACGCCGGCGCCGATGAGGACGAACCACGCGGCCGGGATCGCCGTCGCCGGCAACGCCAGCGCGCGCACGACCACGGCCCAGTTGATCAGATAGCCGACCGCCGTGACGGCGCCCCACAGGACGAAGAACCGTCCGCCCAGCAGCGGCGCGAACCGCCCCTCCTCGGCGAGGGCGCGCACGACGGCGATATCGTCGGCGTAGGCCCGGACCCCTTCGTCCCCGGCGACATTTTCCATGGCGCGCCTCCTTCAGCGCTGGCGTCAGCGCAAATGTCAGCGCAATTGACGTCGCTCGCCGCGGGCCGATCACGCAGGCTGAAACAGCTTTGCAATTTAAAGTGAAATCACCCGCCGGTAAAGCGCGGCGCCGACGCGTTCCGGGGGGGGTCGCGGGCGAAGTCCGCCAACTGGAAAACGCGCCGGCCCGGCGGCGGAGGCTCAGGGAACGCCGATAAAAAAAGCGCGCGCCCTGAACAGGGCGCGCGCCATGCTTGCGGTTCCCGGCGTCGATCAGGCGGCCGATCAGGCGGCCGATCAGGCGAACGGCGCGTCCGACTGAATGAGGCCCGCCATGTCGTCTTCGAAAGCGGAGAACAGGGACGGGAAGCCGGCGACCGTCGTCGTCGCCATGGCGCCGCCGCCCGTCTCGCCGACGATCAGCTGGTCGTTGTCGAAGAGCGTCTGCGGATCGAGGAAGAAATTGTCGTTGAACTGGGCGACAAGCTGGAAGCTTTCCGACGAACCCGCGCCGTCCGTGTCGACGAACATCGCCGAGACGAAGCTGAAGCCGGTGAAGGTCAACTGGAAGCGGACGAAGTCGCTGATGTCGTCGACGCCCGTTTCGAAATCCGTGACGAGATCGCTGATGTCGATCTTGTCCTCCGCGCCATCGAAGCCGATCACCGTGTCCGAACCGACGAGATTGTCGAAGACGAAGGTGTCGCAGCCGTCCGGGCCCGCCGGGTTGTTCGAGCTGATCAGAAGATCGGAGCCTTCCCCGCCGTTGAGGACGTTGTCGCCGGCGTCTCCGGTGATCTGGTCGGCGAAGTCCGAACCCGTGACGTTCTCGATGTCGATGAGCGTGTCGTCGCCCTCGCCTGTGGCCGTTCCGTCATCGAGATTGACGATGACCGGACCCGTCGCGCCGGAATAGTCGACGACGTCCTCGCCGGCGCCGCCGGTGATGGTGTCGTCGCCCGGCCCGCCCGTGCGGACGTTCAACTCGCCTTCGATCGTGATCGCGACGGTCGCCGTGTCGCTCGCCCCGAAGCCGTCGGTGATTTCATAGGTGAAGCTGTCCGTGTCCGTATCGCCGGCGTCGAGGGCGTCGAAGGCGCCGTTCGCATCGTAGTCGAACGAGCCGTCCGCGTTGACCGTAAGGAGCGCGCCGGAGCCGAGCGTGATCTGCGAGCCGACCACCGCTGCGCCGTTGACGGCCGTCACGGTGAAGGCGTCGTCCGGGTCGCTGTCCGCGCCCGAACCATTATCGGCGAAGAGATCGCCCGAGAAGGGAACCGTCTCGAGGACGTCGATCGCATCGTCCTCGGCCGTCGGGCCGTCATTCGCGGCTTCCGCGACGGAGATCAGCGTATCGTCGAACTGCAGGAACTCGACATTGCGAACCGAGTCCGTTCCCTGGGTTCCGACGGTGTCGACGATGGTCGCGACGTTCGGCGAACCGTCGTCGTCGGTGATCGCATAATCCGCGAAATTGCCTGAATAGACCGCAACGTCGTCATCGCCGCCGCCGCCATTGATGAAGTCGTCGCCGCGCCCGCCGGTGATCGTGTCGTCGCCGCCATTGCCGTTAAGCGTATCTGCGCCGCTGGCGCCTTCGATCTCGTCGTCGCCGCCATTGCCGCTGATGAAATCCTTGTTGGCGCCGCCGAGAAGCGTATCGTTGTCCTTGCCGCCGTTGAGCGTGTCCTCGCCATCGCCGCCGATGAGCGAGTCCTGCAGATCGCCGCCGTCGAGGGAATCGTTTCCGGCGCCGCCGTCGAGCGTGTCGCGGCCGTCGCCGCCCTGGAGCGTGTCGTCGTCATCGCCGCCGTTGATTTCGTCGCTGCCGAAAGACCCGATTATGGAATCGTCTCCGAGGCCGCCCGAAAGCGTGTCGTTTTTGTTGCCGCCGTCGATCGTGTCGTCGCCATCGCCGCCGTCGACGGAGTCGGCGCCGGAGCCGCTGTTCAGAACATCGTTGTCGGCGCCGCCGAAGAGCGTATCGTCGCCCGCCTCGCCATTGAGCGTGTCGTCGCCGCCCTCTCCGACGAGCACGTCGTTTGAAGCGCCGCCCGTGATTTCCTGGGAGGACGCATCGCCCTGCAGGACGGCCGGATCCGGCGCGCCGGTGGTGTCGAAGCCCGCGAGGCTGAAATCGCCGTCGATGCCGTCGAAGTTGATTGCAAGCTGGAAGGACGTGCTGTCGGCCGTGATCACGACATTCGATGCGCTGAGGCCATTGAGGTCGTCGTAATTGAAGAACGCGACCGGCTGTTTTTCATAAACGCCGGCGACCGTGATGTCGCTCAGCGAGACGTTTCCGAGCGAGCCCGTGTCGCCGCGGAACTGGATGCCGTTCTCGGCGGGACCCGTGCCGCGGTCCTGACCCGTGATCTGAAGATTCGAGAGCGTCGCGTCGCCATTGTACTGG
>CAZBOC010000314.1:0-3584 GCA_964493225.1 uncultured Caulobacterales bacterium
GATCCGCTCCTTGCGATGCTCTCCCGGGCGGACGAAGTCAGAAAGCCGGTCCCGGACGATATCGCGCGCCTTCCCCGGGGCTCGTCGGGGGGCTCGCTGGGCGGCGCGGCGGCGGGATTGCGCGCGCATCCGCGCCAGGTCCGCGTCATTCCGCGCAGCCGGGATTTCCACTGATGCGCGCGCGGATCACATCCGCCGGGCGCCGGCCCGCTCAACGCGCCCCGGGGTCAGTTCGGCCAGATGACGTATTCGTCGTCCGGCGCGAACGGGTCGGCGTTCGTCTTGTCGATGCGGATCGGGCTTTCCAGCGTATGCGGATAAAGCGGCGGCCGGGCGTTTGCGTAATGGGCGTCGATGAGCGCCTCGAGCGCGGCGCGCCTTTCCGGCTCGGCGTCGGCGAGGTTCGTCTGCTCCGTCGGATCTTCAGCCAGATTAAACAGCCAGCTTTTCCCCTGGCGCCCGTCGATCTGCAGCTTCCAGTCGCCGGCGCGCACGACGCGGTAAAAACCGCTCGACCAGAAGATCGCGTCGTCAGGGCGCGTGACGGCGCCGTCGCCCGTCGCAGCGGGGAGGAGGTCGCGCCCGTCGATCGCCACGCCATCCGGCAAAGGCGCGCCGGCCGCGGCGGCGAGCGTCGGCATCACGTCGATATGGGCGACGGGCGTCTCGATCCGCCGGCCGGCCGCGATCCGCGCCGGCCATTTGATGAACATCGGCACGCGGATCCCGCCCTCGAAAAGCGTGATTTTCCAGCCGCGATAGGGCGCGTTCACGTGCGGCAGGCCGACATAGCCGGCCGCGCCGTTGTCGGAGGAAAAGACGATAACCGTGTTCTCGGCGAGGCCTTCCGCCTCGAGCTTGTCCATCAGCCGGCCGACGGACCGGTCGAGGGCGCGCACCATGGCGGCGTAGACGCGAAGACGGTGGGGTTTGATGTCGCCGACGGCTTCATAGTCTTCCCGGGTCGCCTGCAAGGGCGTGTGGACGCCCCAATGGGCGAGGTAGAGAAAGAACGGGCGATGCCTGTTCGCGTCGACGACTTTAAGCGCTTCGTCCGTCCAGTAATCGGTCAGATAGCCGCCGGGCTCGAACCACTCGCCGGAATTGTAGGAGGCCGCGAATTGCATCCGCGCCCAGAGGAATTTGTCGATCGGATCGAAGGGCAGGCGCGCCTCGACGCCCCGCGGATCGCCCTCCGGCAGATAGAGCCCGCTCGCCATCAAAAGGCTTTCGTCGAAACCCTGGTCTTCGGGCCGGAACCCCCGCCCGCGGCCGAGATGCCATTTGCCGATATGGACCGTGTGGTACCCGGCGGTCTTCAGGGTTTCCGCGATGGTGACTTCCTCGCTCGGCAGGCCCTGTTGCTCGTAAGGGGGAGCCGTCGCGGAGGCCTCGCGGTTCCAATCGACCAGGGGCAGGCCAGTTCCCTTGAACTGATCGTTGGCGAACATCGCGACGACCCGGCCCATGCCGTCGGGCGTCGGGGTGAATTCGAAACCGGTGCGCGTCGGATAGCGCCCGGTCATGAGCATGGCGCGCGACGGCGCGCAGGTGCCGGTTCCCGAATAGGCCTGCGTGAAGACGGCGCCGTCCGCGGCGAGGCGGTCGATATTCGGCGTCCGCACGCGGCCCCCGGCGACGCCGCCGCCGAAGGTCGAGACGTCGTTGATCCCGAGATCGTCGGCGAGGATGAAAACGATGTTCGGCGGCCGTTCCGACGGGGCGCGCCCGGCGGCGTCGGGCCCCGCGTCCCATTCGACGGGCCGGTTTTCGCCCACCGACATCTTGCCCGCATTGCCGGCGGCGAAAAGGATGATCTCCTTTCTAAACGCCCATGCGCCCGCCGCCGCGATCCCCGCCAGAAGCAACAGGCCGATCCCGATCTTTCGCGCCATACCCGCCATCGCCGCCATCGCTCCGGCATGCGGCGTTGCAGGACCTTCTGTCCGCGGCGCCGGCATCCGTCTAATCTCTTGTGCGGAGCATCGGCGATTTGCGCGCATCCGCAAAGCGGCGCGTGCAGCGAAAGGCGCCGGCCCGCGTCGCCTCGAAGGCGAAACGGCCGAGCTGCGGCTAAAAGCTGTACTTGGTGGAGAACTGCACCTTGTTCATGTTCCCGTCCGCGCCGCTTTCGAGCGTGCGGTTGGCGTAAATATACTCAATGCCGACGTCGAATTTCGGAACCGGATTGTAAATGAGGTTGACGTGGGCGGAGTAGACTTCGTCCGTCACGCCGTCGCCGACAAGCGAGACCGGATTGTCGGCCTTGAAATACCCGCCCGTCAGATTGGAACGCCATTTCGGCGTCCAGAAGTGGCGGTAGGAAGCAAAGCCGGAATAGGTCGGGATGGTCTTCAGCGTTCCCTCGGGGCCGACTGCGACGTCGTTGACGATGTTGACGCCGATATAGCGCCCGACCCCGTCGCCATAGGTCGCCATGAAACGGAAATCGTCGCGCGCGCCGACCTTGATCTTGCCCGACCCGCTGACGCCGTAGCCGAAGGCCGTGTCGGCGACCGCGCCGGGAACGATGTCGTCCTCGACATGGAGCGCCCGCCCGATGCCGGCGAGGGTGAGATGGCCCCAGTCGCGTTTCATGTTGTAGCGGACGACGACGTCGGGCGCGCCGTCGTCGCCCGGCAGGAGACGTTCGCCGCCGGGCCCGGTCACCTCCGTCTCGGGCTGCTCAATGGCGATCTGCCAGGGCCCGCGCGTATATCGGATCATCGGCTGGCGGATGAAGACGGTGCCTTCCGTCGGGCCAATGAAATCGAGATTGTCGGGGAGCGCGGCGACGTCCTGGAAGGTGGACCAGGCCTGGCCGAGGAGCCAGTTGTCGACGGTGATATAGGCCTGGCGCATGCGCGGGGTGAAGCTGTTGGAGACGCGTTCATTGCCGTCGACCGTCACCTGGAAGTCCAGCTCGATCAGCCCGCCGATTTCGTGCCCGCCGCGTTCGGTGTCCATGGCGAAGATGAAGCGGGTCTCGCGCGGGTTGAAGTCGAAATCGGCGCCGTCGCCCTCACCGCCCGCCGGGACGAGGGCCGGGATGTAAAAGTCGCGGCCCAGACTGTTCGAGGGCAGATCGCCGCCGGAAAAGGCGGTGACCGACGTATCGAGCTTGACGTACCCCTTGAAGGTCAGGTCGGTTTCGCCCGCCGAGAAGCCGACGCCTGACTTGTCGGCCGCGTCCCCGGCCCGCCCGCTCGACTGGGCGCTGAGCCCGCCTGGCGTGTCGAGTTCGGCGACGACCGCGCGGGGTTTCGCGGGCTGCGCGGGCGCGTCCGAGACGATCTTCGAAGCGTCGCGCAAGATTTGCTCCTCCGTCGCCGTCAGCGGCGCCGCCTGCGCGTCGAGGCGTTCGAGGATCCGGTCGAGCTTCGTCTCAAGGGCGCCGACCCGCGCCTCGAGGTCCGCGCGCGGGGCTTCGGCCGGGGCGAGAACGACCATCGCCTCGTCCCCGCCGCCATCCTCAGCGCGCTGCGCGGTCTGCACGTGTCGGTTTAGCAGCCAAGTTTGTCGGGTCGCGCGCGTCTACCGAGACTCGACAGGTTCGATCGCCTCGAACCCTGCGCCCGTTGCGG
>CAZBOC010000315.1:0-3574 GCA_964493225.1 uncultured Caulobacterales bacterium
CGGCGCGGCGATCAATCAGCGAAGAGGCGACGCCGCGCACGGCCGGTCGAGGCGCTTCGCGCACGGCGCGAGCGCGTCATCCGAAGCTGCAGGGATCGGCAGCGATCCGTGCAGCGCAGGCGAACGCGACTGCGCGCCGGCGCTTGTACGCCGACCGCGCGGATGAGATATCATCCGCGCAGACGGGTATAGGGCTCTATGCTTCCCGGTTCCGCGCCGTGCGACGGTGGTCGCTTTGACGCTTGCGAAGCTGAAATCATCGCCGGCGGCTCATGAAAACCATCAGACAGTGATCGCCATGCCGCGATAGATGCGGGCCCGGTAGCGCGAATCCTCCGCGTCCGGCAGGGGCGCCCCGGCGAGGATGACGGCGCGCGCGAAGCGTTTGATTTCCTCGGACCGCTCGGCTTCGTCGCGCGGTTCTTCGGAACGGACGCGGCGCGTGAGATTGATCTGGTTGACCGGCGCGTCGTGGACGAGCCGTTCGCTTTCCACGGCCAGAGTCGCGGTGAAAGCGTGCAGCGACGTTTTCAGAAAATTCGCGAGCGCGAAGGCGCCCGGACGGCTTCCCGGTTCCACGTCCGGCGTGACGAGAACGAGCTGGGCTCCGTCGATCAGGACGGCCCTGCGCGCCACCCGGAAATGGTGGGTCAGATTGTCTTCGACCAGCGCGCGGAACTGCGCCGTATCAAGACGGTCCTGTCCCGGCCCGCCGAAAATCACGTCCGGCAGTTCCGTGAAGGGCGTCGAGACAATCGTGGTCGGCGCGGCGCCGGCCGCCAGCGCGGCCGCCATGGCGCTCTCAATATCGCCGTTGCGGGCGATGTGGATTTTCAAAACGCCCTCGGGAAGTTGCGACAACGCCTGCTTGAGCGCGCCGGCGCCTTTCTCGCTGGCCGCGATCACCCTGATGACGGCCGCGCCGCACCGGTTGACCAGTTCGTCGGCGGCGGCGGCGAGGTGCTCGGTCAGATGCTCGCCGATCAGCCAGCAGGTCGCCCCGCGCATCGCTTCAATTCGTTCCGGCTTGGTGGAGCCGAAAAGCTCGCGCTCGGTAATCGATCGTTCAAGCGCGAGGCCGCCGGACGGCTGAAAGGTCTGTCCGCTCGCCGCCCTGTCTGCGAGGAAGAAGACGGCGGCGAGGGCGACTTCCTCCTCCGTCGGCATGCGCCCCAGATTGAGGAGGGATGTTACGCCGGTCCCGATCCCGTCGGCGGTCTTCGCCACTTTTGAGGGCGGCAGAAAGGGGATGTCCGCAGGCGGAACGCGCTCGAGCCTGAGGCCCCGCGCCGCGATCTCGGCCCCGGATTTTTCGAGCCAGCCGCCGTTCTTCAGACGACTGACGAGCCTCGCCGCCATATCCTCCGTCATCAGATAGTCGCCGAAACTGCAGTCGGGTCCGCCTTCCCCGGCGCAAGCCTTGGCGAGATCGCGCAGGTCCGGGGAGGCTTTCGGATCCTTGGCGATGTCTCCCGCGTCGTTCTTCGCGATGCGCTCCAGAAAATGGGAGACGACCCCGCCCCGGCGGCCGGTCTTGACGGCCGCGGCGTGGATCGTGTTCAGCCGCTTGTTCATGAGGATCAGCTTCGCACGGCGCTCGAACAGGCCCGGGCGTCCGTCGACGCCGCGCAGGCGAACGCCGTCGACCGGCCCGGGCGCGATTGCGTTGAACTGGATTTCTGGCCCCAGCGCGCCGGCCATGGATTCCACCATGGCCCGTTGGCCGGCCTTCGAGACCGCGTAATCGGAGCGGTTCGGATAAGCGACGGCGACGTATTTCTCGCCGCCGAAATAGGATGAAACGTTCACGACGTAGCCCGACTTTTGTTCGCGCATGATCGGCGCGACTTCGGAAATCAGGGCGAAGTTCGATACGAGATTGGCGTCCAGCGTGAAACGCCAGTCTTCAAGGTCCATGTCGACGACCATTTCCTCCGCGCCGGAAACGCCTGCATTGTTGATGAGATAGTCGATCCGGCCGAACGCGTTGAGCGTCGCCTCGACGGCGCGGCGCAGCGTGCGGTGATCGCCGACGTCGACGCCGGCGAGAAGCTGGATGCGTCGTCCGGGAGCTGAATAGCCGATATCCTCAAGCTCGCCGATGATCTGTTCACGCATCGCCTCCAGCTCGCTTTCGCGGCGGGCGGTCAGCATGACCTTGCCGCCCGAAAGCGCCAGCAACCGCGCGATCTGCCCGCCGATCCCCATGGAAGCGCCCGTGATCAGCGCAACCTTGCCGAGGTGAAGTCCGGTGAGGTTTTCCGTATAGCCCGTAAGCGCCTTGCGGGCGCCGGTGATCTCGGGGATGGATTTCGGGATGTGGAGGTTGACTTCGCCGATTTTGCGCTCCGAGAAAAGGATGCTCGACGCCTGAGCCCCGGCGAAGGGCAGGTTCTCGCTCTCCTCGTTCTCGTAGCGGATGACCTGGTTGCCCCATTCGACGCGTTTGCGCCGTCCGTGCTCGACATCCGTCGTCGTTTCGTCGCGCCAGATCCGGATGAGCTGCTCCATGCCGGCGGCCAGGCAGCGCGAATAGATATTCTCCCTGGCGGGACCGTTCGTCATGAAAACGAAGCGCGGATCATGCGCGAGGTCGTCATGGTTCATCCAGTATCGCGTGAGCGAGCGGGCGAGGACGACCGCGCCGGCGAGTTCGTGGTCGAGAAAGAGCTTGACGGCGTTGTCGCTCGCTTCGCAAAGCGCGCCGTTGATCAGCCCCGCGCTGTAGGCCGGCAGGATGATCGCGGCGGAGACGGGCGCGCCGGACGGTCCGCCGCGCTCAAGCACGCTTTCCGTTTCAGCCGTGTTCCGACGATCGCAGCGCGTGACGAGAATGCGCCCGTCGACTGGGTCGTCCGGGTCCATCGCGGAGCGCGCGCTTTGCACGTCGCCCTCGAGCGTGAAGGCGAGGATCACGTCGGCGCCGACGCGCGACTGGATCCTCGCAATCTCGAGCGCCTCCTCGATCTGGTCCCCGGCGGCGATGAAGACCGTCATGCCGCCCGCGTCGACGACGCGCAGGCTTGGCCGCGCGATGCAGGTCGCGTCGGAGTGTTTGATGACCTGCATGCCGTTCGTCACGTCGATGTCGTGGCCGTTGAGCGCCGCCGATTCATCCGAGCCGAGAAAGACGCAGACATTGGCTATGTCGGAGGGTTTCGGGAAGGTCGCAGCGGCGCCGGCCCCGCTGTTCCGCGCGAGCGACATGACGGAGGTGAATTCCGCGCCGGTCGTCCCTTGCGAGTCGCCGCGCAGGGCGTCCATGGCGGCGAAGGCGTTGCGGATGCGGTCGCTTTCGATGGGCCCCGGGAAGACAGTGTTCACGCGCACGCCGCGCGGGCCGAATTCGCGCGCGAACGTCGCCGACATTTCATTGAGCGCGGCCTTTGGGACCACATAGGCCGTGCGTCCGAAATATTTCGTTCGTGAAAAGATTGTCGAGATATTGATGATCGACGCGCCGGGTTTGAGAAGCGGCGCCGCGACGCGAACCGTGTTCCACGTCACCCCCAGAATGTTGCGCATCGCGTCGGCGACCGTTTCGGTGTCGCCCCCGCCCCCGTCGCGCAGCGCC
>CAZBOC010000316.1:0-3543 GCA_964493225.1 uncultured Caulobacterales bacterium
AATAGCCGACGGTCGCCCCGATCAGAAGGTAGACGCGGCCGAGGGGCGAGGAGAGGTATTCTTCGAGATCCTCGTCGGCCGTCTCTGAAGTCGTCGCATCTTCCAGCAGGCGTTCAAAGCCCTGCAGGAAGAGGTGGATCTCGCCTTCGAAGCGCCGGTCGCGTCCCGATTCCATCCGGATGCGCCTTTTTACGTCCGCCTCGTTCAGGCGCAGGATGCGGTTGGCGAAGACGTTGCGGTCGCCGCGCGCGAATCGCTCCTGCAGCGCCGGCGGCGGTTCTCCGTAAAGGCGCGTTTCCAGATTGAGCGTAAAGGCCTGGAGATCGGCGATGATGCGCATGGCGTTCTCGGCCGTCTCGTCGCTCGCCGGTCCGGAGGCCGACGCGAGATCCAGCGGCTCGGCCCCGTCGGTCGCGTCAAGGATCTCGCGCCAGGAGACGTCGTCCTTGTCTTTCGCCCCGGCTTCCTTCGCCCCGGTCTGTTTCACGTGAGCGTCCTTCGAGGCGGCGTTCTTCGAGGCGGTGCGATCGCTCTGGCGTGATCGCCCTTCGAGGGACTGATCGCCGGCGCGCTTCGCCCCCGTCGCCGCCGCGCCCTGGGACGTCGCCTCTTTATGTTCCGCGCTCGCGGCTTTGTTCGGGCCGGATTTTTCGCGCGGGGAGCCGCCCTGCGCCGGCGCGGCGGCGAGCGCGCCCGCGGATGCGGGGTCCTTCGCCGGCGCATCGGGCGATTGGGGTTGCGACGCCTGCGCGCCCTTGCGCCGGCCGGGCCGAGCCGGCGGCGTTTCGTCCGTGGCCGGCCGTTCCATGCCTGACGGGACCGCGCGCTCGCCGGGACCGGCGGCGGCTCCGGCCTGCGTCCCGTGAAGAGCGGGCGAGCCTTCCTGTTCGCGCAGTTGGGCGTCCGCCAGTTTCGCCAGCCTTTCGGTCTGGGCTGCGATGGCGTCGGCGAGCCGGTCGGCGCGATTGCGCTGTTCTTCGATGAGCGTTTCGAGCCGGGCGTTTTCCGTTTCGAGGGCGGCGCGCGCCTCGGCGAGGGCGGCGCTGCGTTCGCCAATGCGCGCCGCCGCCTTTTCCGCGCGCGCATTCGTCTCCTCGGCGCCCTTTTCGATGGCGTCGCGCGCCTTCACGAGATCGTCGGCGGCCTTGCTCGCGGCGGCCGCGGTTCTGGCGCTCGTCTCGGTCAGCCTGTCTGCGGCTTCGCTTGCTTTGGCGACGTCGGCGCCGGCCCCCGCGACCGCCGATTCCGCCGCGGACCTGACCTCGCTGAGCGCCTTTTCGGTCGCTTCCCGGATGCGGGCGCCCTCGGAGGCGGTCGCCTCGACGGTCTTTGTGCTGAGGGCTTTGGCCTCGCTCAGGGCGCCTTCGGCGAGTTCGCCGAAGGTCTTTGCGGCCTCCGCGCTCGAAGCGCGCGCCGCCTCGGCGAGGCTTTCAACAGCATGGTTCGTCGCTGTGCGGATTTTTTCAGCCTGTTCGGCGGTCGCTGCGACGGCCTTGTCGCCAAGATCGCGCGTTTCATTCGATATCCGTTCCGCCGCGGCGCTGGAGGCTTCAGCCGCGGATTCGCCGGCGGCGCGGGCCTGCCCGGCCGAGGTCTCCATCGAGGTCGCCGCGTCGCGCAGGGTCCCGTCGGCGGCCCCAAGGGCGGCGGAGAGCGCGTCGAAACTTTTCAGCGCGCGACCGGCCGACGCCTCAAGACGGTTCAGGCGCTCTTCGAGGATCATTTCCGCCTTCGAGGACTGGTCGTCCGCGGCGCCGAGGGCCTGAACGCTCGCCTGTGCGCGCTGGGCGATGGCCGCGGCGAAAGCGTCGGCCTGGAGATTGAGATTCTCCGTCAGTTCGATCAGCCGGGAGCGCTCGCTCGCGACGCGGTCGACGGCGCCGCTGGCGCGGGTCTCGATCGTCTGCCCGGCCGTCTCGATCGCCTCGACATGGTTGCGAATCATCGCCTCCACCGTCGCCAGCCGATGCAGCGCGTCGTCGATCCCGGAGTTCAGCGCCTGCATCTGTCCGCGCACCGCGAGCCCGACTGTCTCGGCGTTATAGGCCGCGCTGTAATCGGGATGGATGAATTCGCGCGCGGCCCCGGTGATGGATTGGGCCGCGTTCAGCATCTTGTACACGTGCGAGAGAAGATAGCCGCAGATCAGGATCATCACCGGCACGAAAACGGCGAAGAAAACAATCCCCGGGTTCATCGTCACCCGGACCGTATCGAGCCATCCCGAGGCCGTGCCGAAGCGATCGACATGGCTCAGATAGGCCCCGACCGGCCAGCCGCCGGCGATGGCGAAGAAGATGAGGATCGCGCCGAGGCGCGAGGCCTGCCAGACTTGGCGGCTCGCCGCGTTCCAGTTGCGCTGGGGCGGGCCGGCGGGAATCGCGCGGATCGGCGGATCCTCCCGGTCGGCGGCGAGGCCGCCGCGCGCTGCGGGCGCGTCGCCTTCGCGGCCGGCCGCCTCCACGATGTCCTGAAAGCGCATGCGCCGGGCGCCGGGCTCGTCGCGGCGCCCGTCGCCGGGATCAGCCTCGGGGTCGAAGTTGATGTGCTTGTTCATGAACGTGCTCAAATCGTGATTTCGAGCCATAGCGGATTTTGCCGCCCACGCCAAACGCCAGCGTTAACTTTCCGCCATTGAAACAAGCTCCTAGGCGCGTCGCTGCGCAGCGATCGAAACGGCGCAGCGCAATCGCGCGCGGGCGTCGCGGGATCGGCGCGGCGAACCCATCCCGCGAGGGGGCCGGAGGTCCTCCGGCTCGCCCCGCCAGCGACGTCGTCGCGCCTTGCCGCGGCGCGCGCCCGGTCCTATCGATGGCGTGTCCGGTCAGATCAGCAGGAGAGGCTCGCTATGCGCTCGAATTCAAAGGTGAATTTCAATTTCGGCCTCGAGCCCACGATCGAGGAAATGCGCGACGTGGTCGGGCGTTGGGTGGACGACAAGCTTAGCCCGCGCGCGGCGGAAATCGACGCCGCCAACGAATTTCCGCGCGATCTCTGGCCGAGCCTCGGCGAGCTTGGCCTCCTCGGGATCACCGCGGACGAGGAATATGGCGGCTCAGGGCTCTCATATCTCGCGCACTGCGTCGCGATGGAGGAAGTCTCGCGCGGCTCCGGCTCGGTGGGGCTCTCCTACGGGGCGCATTCCAATCTCTGCGTCAACCAGATCAATCTGAACGGCACGACCGACCAAAAGGCGCGCTACCTGCCGAAGCTGTGCACCGGCGAACATCTGGGCGCGCTGGCCATGTCCGAGCCCGGTTCCGGCTCCGACGTGGTGTCGATGAAGCTGCGCGCCGAAAAGAAGGGCGATCGCTACGTTTTGAACGGCAACAAAATGTGGATCACGAACGGTCCGGGCGCCGACGTGCTCGTCGTTTACGCCAAGACAGAGCCCGACGCCGGCTCGCGCGGCATCACCGCGTTCCTGATCGAGAAGGATTTCAAGGGCTTCTCGACGGCCCAGAAGCTCGACAAGCTCGGCATGCGCGGCTCGGACACCTGCGAGCTTGTCTTCGAAGACTGCGAGGTTCCCGAAGAAAACAT
>CAZBOC010000317.1:0-3540 GCA_964493225.1 uncultured Caulobacterales bacterium
CCGCGACTCCCGTCCGCCGCCATCGGAGGCGTCGCGGTCGATGATGTCGCGCAGGAGAACGCGGCCTTCTTCAAGCTCGTCGCGCCAAACGGTGATGGCTTCGAACGTCAGGGAGGACTCGCAAAGCGAGCGGATCATCGTTTCGCGGCCCGCCTCGATGCGTTTGGCGATGGCGATTTCGCCTTCCCGCGAGAGAAGTTCGACGGTTCCCATTTCGCGCAGATACTTGCGCACGGGATCGTGGGTCCGGTCGGCCGACGTCGAGGTGTTCGTCGTGACGAGGCCGCCGCCCGACTTTTCGTCCTTTTTCGCGATCGCCGTTCCGACAGCCGGTTTGGCGTCGCCGCCGTCCTGGTCTTCGTCTTCTTCCTCGTTTTCAACGACGTTGATGCCCATCTCCGAAAGCTTAGCCATGACGTCCTCGATCTGTTCGGAAGAGAACTCCTCCGAAGGCAGAATCGAGTTCAGTTCATCGTAAGTGACGAAACCGCGCGCCTTGGCGGTTTTGATCATCTTCTTGACGTCCGCGTCCGTCAGGTCGAGTATGGGGGCTTCGGTTTCTATCGTCTCGTCGTCCTTCGCCTCTTTCAACGCCGCCGCTTTTTTCGCCATATTTGTCGTCTCCAAACAGAAGCGCGCCCGCCCGCGCCTTACGATTTGCGTTTCTTTTCACTCACCGTCGCGCGAATGCGCTCGAGTTTTTCGAGAAATTCCGTCGACGAAATGCCATCGTCGCCGTTCGCATCGAACGCCGCGCCTGAATTGATTAGTTGATCCCGCGCCGAAACGGCCGCCTTCCAGATTCCTTCGCCATCAATGAAACTTTGCGATGCGGCCGCGATCAATTCCGACTGGGCGTTTGTCGCAATGAGATGGTGCCGCAGCGCGTCATTAAAGCCCCGTTTGACCTCGTCCAGCTCGACATCGGGTCGGATAAAGCTTTGTCTATTGAGCGTTTCGTCGCGGAGGACGCGCTCCAGAATATCCGTCACCTCAACCCCCCGCAAATGGCTCTTCAGGGCGGCGCTGTCAAGAGCGGGATCGCCGGCGAGCGCGGAAAGAACGGCCCGGAAAAGCGCGTCGAGATCCGGTTCGGTCAGGCGCAACTCCAGGAGGACGGCTTCGGCCGCCTCCAGCAGCGCCGGATGATTGATAAGGGCGAGCACCAGCGTCGCTTCGCGCCGCCAGACGGAAGGCGCGCCGGCGCGTTTCAGGCCGTCGCTGGCGCGCGGTTCGAGGCGCGCCCAGGTTGCGAAGCGGCCCTGGTCGCCCCGGCTGCGGCGCGGGTCGTCAGGGCCTCGCCGGGCGGGACGGCGGCGCTCCGGCCGGGAGAAGGCGGCGTCGAGACGGGCGGCGAGATCCGCGCCATAGGCCGCGCGCACGTCCTTGTCGGCGACGGAATTGACGAGGGCGCGGAGATGCGCGCGAAGCGCCGCGCGCCTTTCAGGCGTATCAAGCGGGCGCGCTTCCGTCTCCCGGCGCCAGAGAACCTCGACAAGCGGGCGCGCCTCGGCGAGGACCGCGTCGAACGCCGCCGCCCCTTTCGCCCGGACGAGATCGTCAGGATCCTGGCCGTCGGGCAGAAAAGCGAAGAGAAAAGACTTGCCCGGCTTCAATTGAGGCAGCGCGCGGTCGATCGAGCGATAGGCGGCGCGCAGGCCCGCTCCGTCGCCGTCGAAGCACAGGATCGGCTCGTCCGATCCGCGCCAGAGAAGCGCCATTTGCCGTTCGGTCAGCGCCGTGCCGAGGGGCGCGACGGCGGTCCTGATGCCTGCGCCGGCCAGCGCGATGACGTCCATATAGCCCTCGCACGCGATCAGCGGACGCAGGCCGTCCGCCGCGGCGGCGCGCGCCGGCCCGAGATTGTAGAGGACATCGCCCTTTTGGAAGAGCGGCGTCTCCGGCGAATTCAGGTATTTCGCGCGCGCGTCCGGATCGAGGGCCCGCCCGCCGAAGGCGATCGCCCGCCCGCGGGGATCCGTGATCGGAAACATGATCCGGTTCCGGAACCGGTCGTAGCTCGCGCCGCCATCCTCGGGTTTGATGAGGAGGCCCGCCTCGATGAGAGTTTCTTCGAGAAACCCCTTGTTGATGAGGTGGTCTTTCAGCGCAGTACGCTGACCGGGAGCGAAACCGAGACGGAACGTTGCGATTTCGTTCGGGGCGACGCCGCGGTTTTCCAGATACCGCGCCGCGTCGCGGCCATCGACGCGCGCCAGCATCGCGGCGAAGAATTTCGCCGCCGCCTCGCAGGCTTCCACGAGACCGACGCGCTCGCGGGCGCGTTCCGCCTCCCGCGGGTCGTCGCGCGGCAGCTCGAGCCCCGCCTCCTCCGCCAGCGCCGCCACCGCCTCGTGGAAGGGAAGGTTCTGCGTCTCCTGCAGGAAGGAGATCACGTCGCCGTGCTTGCCGGAGGAAAAGCAGTGGTAGAACCCCTTCTGGTCGTTGACGAAGAAGGACGGCGTCTTTTCCTTGGTGAACGGAGAAAGTCCGGCATATTCCGCGCCCTGTTTTTTCAGCTTGACCGTGCGGGCGATCACGTCCGACGGGCGCAGTCGCGATTTCAGCTCATCCAGAAATTCAGGCGTGAAGCGAGGCATTGGTTGTCGATATCGGCGCCGGACGCGGGCGCGCAAGCCTAATGCGTTTCCGGACCCGCTGCCTTGAGCATTTCTTCCCGACTGGCGCCTCTGCTAGGTTCGCTTCGGGTGCAGTAACCTTGGCGCGTATCGCCACCCATCATCATTCTGGGAGACAATCCATGAAACGAGCACTACTGGCGCTTTGCAGCGCAACATGCCTCGCAACGGCCATGCCGGCCGACGCGCGTAATCTCGAGCTTGAGGACTGGCTGAACTGGGAGCGCGCGGGCGCGCCGGAGATCTCGCCCGACGGCTCGGATATCATCTACACGCGCCGCAGGGTCGACAAGTTCAAGGATCGCTGGACATCCGAAATCTGGATGATGAGCGCCGGCGGCGAGCGTCACCGGTACCTCACGACCGGGGGCGATATCGAGTGGTCCCCGAACGGCGACCGCATCGCCTATCTCGACCGCGTCGGCGAGGGCGAGGACGCCAAGCGCCAGCTCTTCGTGCGCTATATGGACGAAGAAGGCGCGATTTCACAGATCACGCGGGACGGCGAGGAGCCGAACGACATCACCTGGTCGCCCAACGGCGACTGGATCGCCTTCCGCGCCCAGGTGCCCATGGAGCCGGAGTTCAAGATCTCCCTGCCCGGCAAACCGAAAGGCGCTGAGTGGACCAAAGACCCGCTCGTCGTGGAGCGGTTGCACTACCGCACCGACCGCGTCGGCAACAAGGAAGGCTTCGACCACATCTTCATCGTCCCGGCGGACGGCGGCACGCCGCGTCAGATAACGGATGGCAAGTGGGATGTCGGCGCGCGCTTTTCCGGCGCTGACGCCGGCGGCGGCATTCATTTCACGCCGGACGGCGAATCCATCGTCTTCGACGGCGTCACCGACCCGGCGCGCGAGATCGAAGGCATGGAATCGAACATCAACATCGTCAGCAT
>CAZBOC010000318.1:0-3509 GCA_964493225.1 uncultured Caulobacterales bacterium
CGGCGCGGGGCAAGCCGATCGAATTTCATTCCAATAATCTTCTTGGCCAGTCAGCGAAGGCCTATCTCGATGCGATCGAGCTAGGCGTGTCAATCATTCACACTGCAAGCCGGCCAATGGCGAACGGCCCGTCCGTGCCTTCAACGGAGATCATGGCGAAAAACCTGGAACTGCTTGGTCACAGCCATGACCTCGATTCTTCGATGCTCCCGCCTGTCGCTGAACATTTCGAGAAAATGGGCAAGGCTCATGGATTCCTCGTGAACCAGTATCACGAATACGATGTGCTCTCCATCGAGCATCAGATCCCCGGCGGCATGGTCGGCACGCTGAAGGCGCAGCTTGCCCAGCACGGCATGTCGGAGCGACTTGAAGATGTGATGCGTGAGACTGCGATCGTCCGGCGCGAGCTCGGCTATCCGGGGATGGCGACGCCCTTCAGCCAGCTCGTGGGCATTCAGGCGGTGCTCAATATCGTGACAGGCGAGCGCTACAAGACAATTCCCGACGAGGTCGTTCAGTATGCAGCCGGGTATTATGGCGAACCCGCCGCACCCATCGAGCCCGATGTGATGGACAGGATCCTGTCGAGCGCCCGCGCAAAAAAGGTGCTTGAGAATCCGCCGGAACAGCCGACCATCGAGGAACTGCGCAAGCGCTACGGCGGCGAAGACGACGACGAGCTCATTCTGCGGGCCCTCGTTCCGCAGGCCGACCTTGAGCGCATGCGCGCCGCCGGCCCGCTGGAAACACGCTTTCCGATGATGGCTTCGCGCGAACTCGACGAAGCCTCACGCCTGATGAAAATCGCCTGCCTGCCTGTCCTTGACATCCAGACGGCGGCGTTTTCACTTTCCTTGCGGAAGTAGGCGGGAGGGGCCATGGCGCGCAGCGCTGTCATCGTCGATATCCTTCGCTCGCCCTTCGCTCGCGGCCGCGCCGACGCCGCGCTGTCAGGTCTGCACCCGGTTGACTTGTACGCGCAGGTGCTGGCTGGGCTGACAGCGCGTAACGATATCGATCCTGCACTGATTGAGGACGTCATTACCGGTTGCGTCATCCAGGTCGGCGAACAGTCTGGGAATATCGGCAGGCAGGCCGTGCTCGCGGCGGGATTGCCGGAGACGACACCTGCAGTGACCCTCGACCGCAAATGCGGCTCGGCGCAGCAGGCGATGGATTTCGCCGCACAGGGCGTGATCGCCGGCGCCTATGACGCCGTGATCGCCGGCGGCGTTGAAATGATGAGCGTTGCACCAATGCGCTCAAACCGTCTTGGTAAAGATAATATTGGCCTTGCGCTAAGGGGCCGGTATCCGAAGGGCTTCGTGCATCAGGGCGTTTCGGCTGAGCTGATCGCGGCGCATTGGAACCTTTCCCGTGAAGACCTCGACGCCTACGCTTTGCGCTCGCATCAGCTCGCCGCGGCCGCCGAAGATCAGGGCGTCTTTTCTCGCTCTCACCTGCCGGTCGCTATTGAAAATCGCGAAGGCGTTCAGTGCGTCGACAGCGACGAGGGGATCAGACGCGACACGACTCTCGACAAGCTCTCAGCATTGAAGCCCGCATTTTACGATCCTGATATTGCGAGGCTTTACCCGGATATTTCCTGGCGCGTGACCGCCGGCAATTCGAGCCAGGTGTCGGACGGGGCGACGGCGGCGCTCATCATGGAAGAGTCCGTGGCCGCCCGACTTGGCCTTTCACCCATGGCGCGCGTAACGCACTTCGCTGTCGTCGGGGACGATCCGGTCATGATGCTGACCGGCGTCATTCCCGCGACGCGTAAGATTCTGGCGCGCGCTGGACTGAAAATCTCCGACATCGACATTTTCGAGGTGAACGAAGCCTTCGCGTCGGTCGTTCTCGCCTGGGGGAAAGAGTTCGAGCCTGATCCTGAGAAGGTCAATGTCTTTGGCGGGGCCATCGCTGTCGGCCATCCTGTCGGCGCCTCCGGCGGCCGCTTGATGGCGAACCTGATCGCGGCGCTCGACAAGACAGGCGGTCGCCTGGGCCTGCAAACAATGTGTGAGTCCGGCGGCATGGCCAACGCCACGCTTGTTCAACGCCTTTGACCGAGCGCCATGAGCACCTGTCCGGCGGGCGTTGTCGCGTTGGATATTTTGTGCGACAATTTTTTAATACAAATATAAAGATGCGCGGAGGAACGATATGGCCCGGCTCTCTGGAAAGACGGCGATCATAACGGGGGCCGGCACGGGCGTCGGCCGCGCCTGCATGCTGCGCTTTGCAGAGGAAGGCGCAAAAGTCGTCGGGGTTTCGCGCACACGCAGGAATCTTGAGGAAGTCCTTGGCGCCGTGCGTGATGCGGGCGGTGAAGGCGAGATCATTCCCGGCGACCTGGGCCTTGATGAAACGGCGCAAAAGGTCGTTGAAGAGACAGTCGGAAAATTCGGGCGCGTCGATATCCTCGTTCATGCTGCAGGGGTTGGTTATAGCTGGCAGGAGAAAAGTCCCGGCAGCATGAACGCCGTCGACGAAACCGAACCCGGCAAATGGCGGGAGGTGATGCAGCTCAATCTGGACGCCTGCTATCTGATGTGTCGCGCGGTCATACCGCAGATGCGCAAGCAGGGCGGCGGCGCGATTGTCAATGTCGCGAGCATCTCCGGGCTCATGGGCCTGCCGGTCGCGCATGCCTATACCGCGTCCAAGGCGGGCATGATCAACCTGACGCGCTCGCTATGCGTCGCCTATGCGAAAGAGAATATTCGCGCCAATTGCATCGCTCCGGGATTTATCGACACGCCCATGGTGGCGTCGGTGCTCAACATGTTCGACGATCCCGCCGTCGCTGAGAGCATAACTCCCATGGCGCGACCCGGCACGCCGGAAGAAATGGCGAATGGATGCCTTTATCTGGCGTCGGATGACGCATCCTACTGCAACGGAACCGTCCTCGTGATCGATGGCGGCTCGACGGCGCGACAGTAGCTAACTCTCTGTAAAAGGACTTTTATGGATATCACGATTTCGGATCGCGCAAAAGATTACCGCCAACGGGTTGAGGATTTCATGGCGGCGCACATCTACCCGAACGAAAAACGATATTACCGGGAGGCCGAAATCCTCGGGCCTTGGGGCGTGCAGCCAATCATTGAGGAGCTGAAGCCGAAAGCCCGGAGCGAGGGGTTATGGAATCTGTTCCTTCCTGAAAGCGAGCACGGCGCAGGGCTCGCCAATGCCGAATATGCGCCAATCTGCGAGGTGATGGGGCGCTCGCTGATGGCCCCGGAGGTCTTCAACTGCGCCGCGCCTGACACGGGCAATATGGAGGTCCTCGCCCGCTACGGCACGCCGGAGCAACAGGAAGAATGGCTGAAACCGCTGCTTGAAGGCAGGATACGCTCGTCATTCGCCATGACCGAGCCCGAGGTCGCTTCCTCTGACGCGACCAATGTGGAAACGTCGATTGTCGGGGATGGCGACGATTACGTCATCAACGGCCGGAAGTGGTATACGACGGGCGCAACGGATCCTCGCTGCAA
>CAZBOC010000319.1:0-3508 GCA_964493225.1 uncultured Caulobacterales bacterium
ACCCAGGCGGCGGCGACCATGGCGCGGTCAAGGCGGCGCTTCGGCGCGAAAATGCCCGGCGTGTCGATGAAGACGATCTGCGCCGCCCGGTCGGCGGCGACGGCGCGCACGCGCGCCCGTGTGGTCTGGACCTTGTGGGTGACGATCGACACCTTCGCCCCGACCATGGCGTTGACGAGCGAGGACTTGCCGGCGTTCGGCGCGCCGATGACCGCAACGAACCCGCATTTCGGGGGCGTTTCCTCCGTATCGATCACAATCCCCTCCGCCAGGGCGCCGAACGCATTCTTGAAATTGATCGCCTTCGCGATCGGGCCGGCGCGCCGATGACCGCAACGAACCCGCATTTCGGGGGCGTTTCCTCCGTATCGATCACAATCCCCTCCGCCAGGGCGCCGAACGCATTCTTGAAATTGATCGCCTTCGCGATCGGGCCGGCGCGCCGCTTCGCGCGACGAAACCGGACTTCAACGCGGGCTGTTCAAGGAACGCATCATCCCTCATCGGACCAGATCCCTTCGCGCAGGAGAAACGCTTCCGCCGCCTGCGCCTGAGCCGCGCGCTTCGAACGACCACGGCCTTGCGCCGGCTCGTAGCCGTCGATCTCTACGCGGATCGTGAAGTCGGGATCATGGGCCGGTCCCTCGGCGTCGACGACGCGGTAGCGGGGCGTGCCGAGTCTCCTGTCCTGCGACCACTCCTGAAGCGTGGTCTTGGCGTCCTGGTAGCGTTTCAGGAGCCGCTCCATGTTCTCCAGCCAGAAGGGCTCGAACGCCCGGCGCGCGGCCCGCAGCCCGCCGTCGATGTAAAGCGCTCCGAGGAAGGCCTCGCAGACATCGCCGAGTATCGCGGTCTTGCGGCGTCCGCCGGAGTTCTCTTCCTGGGGCGAAAGCCGCATGTGGCGGTCCAGCCCCCAGTGGAGCGCAGCCTTGGCGCAGGTGTCCTTTCGCACGAGCGCGTTGAGGCGCGGCGCGAGGTCGCCCTCCTGCATCTTGGGATAGCGTCGCCACAGAGCCTCGGCCGCGAGCAGCCCGAGGACGCGGTCCCCGAGAAATTCCAGCCGCTCCAGATCCGCAACGCGCTCACGACCTCCGGAGAGGCTCGAATGGGTCAGGGCCCGCTCAAGGAGCCCCCCGTCGTCAAAGGCGTAACCGACCTCGTCTTCGAGTTCGGAAAGCGACGAACCCGTCATTCGACCTTGTCGAGAATGCGGCCGTAACGGATCGAAAAGGGCCAGTTCCATAGTGTCCAGAGCTTGGTCCTCGATCCGTCGACAGAGAAAAAGAGACGCTCGGCCTTGCCGACGATGTCGTCCTTGTGGATGTAGCCGACAAGGGCTGTCACGCGGCTGTCCTGGGACTGGTCGCGGTTGTCGCCCATCATGAAATAGTGGTCGGCCGGCACCTTGTAGGGACCGACATTGTCGAGCCGGCCCTTGTCGCCGTTGCATTCCTCAACGATGTAGCTGACGCCGTTGTCGAGCGTTTCGCGATAGACCGGCGCCGCGCCGGCGCGCAGGCCGCATGTCGTCTCCGCGTTTTCGATGAAATCCTTCTGCACGGCTCCGCCGTTGATGTGGAGGACGCCGTCGATCATGTTGATCGTGTCGCCCGGCAGGCCGATGACGCGCTTGATGTAGTCCTTGTTGCCGTCTTTCTTGTTCTTGAAAACGACGATGTCGCCGCGTTCCGGCGCGGAGCCGAAGAGGCGGCCTTCGATCGGCAGCCGCGTCAGAGGATAAACGAGGGAGGCCCGCGAATACCCGTAGGCGGGTTTGGAGACGAACAGAAAATCTCCGACGAGAAGGTTCGGCTTCATGGAGCCCGAGGGAATGTTGAACGGCTGAAAGATGATGATGCGAAGGATCAGCGCGATGCCGACGGCGATCAGCACGGTCCTGGCCAGATCCCAGGCCTCTTCCGAGGCCGTCATCTTCTTTTTCTCAACTGCTTCCGTCATCCTGTCCGACCCCTCGGGTGATCTGCCGCCGCGCTGAACCGGCGACCGCGCGCCGCCTTATAAAGTCCGAAGATCCGAATTTGCCCAGCTTTCGGTTCGAAAACAACTCTCCGCCGGCTATTCAAAAAGAGCCTTAATTCCAAGCGCTTATTCGACGAGGCGCGCTTCGATCACGACGAAGGCCTGGGCCATGGGAAAATCATCGGTGATTGTCAGGTGAATGAGCGCGTCATGGCCGTCGGGCGTCATCTCCGCAAGGCGCAGGGCCGCGCCCCCGGTCAGGCTTATGGTCGGTTTGCCGCCCGGAAGATTGACGACGCCCATGTCGCGCCAGAAAACCCCGCGCGCAAGGCCGGTGCCGAGGGCCTTGGAACAGGCTTCTTTCGCGGCGAAGCGCTTCGCATAGGACGCCGCCCGGTTGCGCCGCCGGTCGGATTTTGCGCGCTCGATCTCGGTGAAAACCCGCGTGACGAAACGCTCCGGGTGGCGCTCAAGCGTCCGCTCGACGCGCCGGATGTCGATGAGGTCATTGCCGATGCCGATGATCATGAATACTCCCAAACGACGACTGTCGCCCTTAAGCTGACTGCAAATCGTTATAGGTCACCATGATGCGACCCTGAAGATCTGATAAGATTGGCGTATGCGATCAGGAATTTGCGGCGTCCTTTTCATTATGGTCCTGGCTTCCTGCGGGAAAGCTGCGGAACAGGCTTCGACGCCGGCGGCGGCGGAATCGCGGATCAATGCTGCGCTTCGGGCCTCCGTCGAGGACAGAGGATTTGACTGGGGCGCCGAGATTTTCATCCGAATCTTCAAGGAAACGGACGAGTTGGAAGTTTGGCTCGGGCAGATTGACGGAACATTCGCCCGCTTCCGGACCTATCCCATCTGCGCCTGGTCGGGCTCGCTTGGCCCGAAACTGAAGGAAGGCGATGGTCAATCGCCTGAAGGCTTCTATGTCGTCACGCCGTCCGCCATGAATCCGCGCAGTCAGTTTCATTTGTCATTCAATCTCGGCTTTCCGAACGCCTATGACAGGGCCAAGGGACGAACGGGATCTTTCCTGATGGTTCATGGCGATTGCGTCTCCATCGGCTGCTACGCCATGACGGATGCGGGAATTGAGGAGATCTATTTGCTTGCCGACGCGGCGTTCGCGGCTGGCCAGCCCTTCTTCCGTGTCCATATATTCCCCTTTCGGATGACCGATGAGCGGCTCAACGCAGTCGCCGAAGATTCCTGGATTGAATTCTGGCGAAATCTGAAGACTGGTCATGACTGGTTCGAAACGCGCCGAAGGCCGCCGGAAGTCACTGTTGCTGACGGCGCCTATGTTTTCACCGCCGAATAGCAGTCGGCGGATCCGATCAATAATGCCCGCCGGTGCGGGCGTCGGCCATGAGGCGCTTCATCTCCTTCACCGCGCCGTCGAGCCCCATGAAGACCGCCTCGCCGATCAGGAAATGGCCGATATTGAGTTCGGCGATCTCGCCGATCGCGGCGACCGGCTGGACGTTCTGGAAGGTGAGCCCGTGGCCGGCGTGGA
>CAZBOC010000320.1:0-3487 GCA_964493225.1 uncultured Caulobacterales bacterium
GCCAACTACTTCACCGCATGCGGATATGAACCGGAATAAACTCAAAATGCGCTAGATGCTGGATCAAATGAGTCCACACCCTAGACCGGTCATTTCGCAAACAAGTTCATCGAAAAACTGGTTGGGGGCGTGGCGAATAAACTCAGTCAGCAACCACGCGGACTGAGAATCTAAATGGCGAGAAAAGCCGTCTGGATCATACCGAGAGAGCTCGCTCAATCTGTGCATCGCTGCTATGATGAGCGTGAGGTTATATCGATCGATAATCTGCGCGCCAGAAACATGCCTTTTTATGTACCAAAGGTCGGGTGAGGCAGATATGTACGTGAGTTGACACCGAGCTTTCTTGTGCAGTGCTTGCAGCCTTGGAAAAGCCTCTCTTTGCCCTTTTTTTCCGGTGCCGCGTGGGGCCCAGTTTGCCCTCTTTTTCGTGCGTATAGTGAATGTGTTCGGAAATCCTAAGTCTCTTTCGAATTGTTCCGGCAAAGTCGCCATGCTTCGCGCGTCTGCAAACCGGCCGTTCACATCAGCAGAGATCCAGACTCGATCTTCCAAAGGGTGCTTCCGATAGACAACATTTCGAAGAGGGATGAATGTCTCAGGATGACTACGAAACGTGTGGCGAAAGGCGCGATGAACAAACGGTAGATTTGCCAGGACATCTTTGAGCGTGTGCGTTTGTGCGGTTTCCTTTTCCTCAAGATGTTTGGAAAGGGAAGCGACCACGCCGCAACGAAGAAATTGAATTTTTTCGCTGTACAGAGACCGTTTTGAGGCTTCGACGTTTCCGGCAACTCCATGATAATCGCCGTGTGAAACTCTTTTAACGATAAGCAGCGCCTTCGTCGCATTAAGAAAAGAGTAGTACAGCGTCAAAGGGGCCGAGATAGATGGGAGGTTCCGAGAAGCAATGTAATAGTGCTTTGCTTGCCGCCAAAATGGGAGGGCTTTCTTTGCTGTACGTTTTAACCAGAGTTCGCAATATTCGAATGCATCGTGCACCAATACCCGTTCGCTAGAAAAATCCGGGGAAGAAATGGCCTTCCGAAAGTAGGCGGTCCTATTTGCTATGCGTAGCTCTTTAGCCGGCATCGTCCCGCCCCACCGTATCTTCGAAGAGCATGCAGTCTGTCGCTTAAATTTGGTTAGTCGCCTGCGTTGGTAAAAAAAGTGTGTAGGTTGTTGCTTGCGATCGTTGCAACTCTAGTCTGATTCTCTTTGTGCCCGCTCTAGCACGGTCCCACTTGCCGTTTCCGCGCAATAGCCTTATCAAAATCGTACGCGAGCGGAGCGTTAAACAAGTTTCTTAGGAAGTTGCTTTCTAATTAAATCAATGGTTTAGCGGCAAAATTTTTGGGCGAATCGGACATCTCGACCGCACCAGGATTATGAAAACGCAGCGCGAAGGCTGGAACGTGGGCGCTTCGCGGGGGGCTCGCGAGCCGCTGGGGGCGATTGCGCGGGACCGGTGAGGGTTTTGCGATTTTGGAGTTGACATCGCCGTCGCCGCGATCGTATTCGTCCGGAACGCGCCGATTTGAGACCTTCAGCTTGCGGGCGCGAAATAAATCTAGCTAAAGCGAAGGGTGAACGTCGGCATGCGACCGACGTCCCTTTTCAGATTTATTTCTCCGCAAGGATCGTTCGGTTCGGCGCCATGGAGCGACGGATTGAGCATGGTCGATTTTGCGATTGGATATTCCGGCGCGTCCGACGTCGCGCCGCAGGCGGACGGGGCGGCTCGACGCCCCTGCCTCGCGCAGGGCCGCGGGGCCGCATCAGATACCGCAGGACCGTCGGCCGGCGCGCGGGCTTTCCCTGCGGCGCGGGACTTTTCCACACCGGCGCCCGGCGCATGGCGCGGCGTGCGGGGGACGAGACTGGCGAACGGCGCGCGCGTGCGCCTGCGGTTCGCCGGGCCCGCCGACGGCCCCCTCGTCGCGGTCATGGGCGGGATCTCCGCGAACCGCATCGTCGCCGATGACGGCCGGACGTCCGGATGGTGGCGGGGGCTCGTCGGGCCCGGCCGCGCGATCGACCTCGACCGGGCGCGCGTCGTGGGCATGGATTTCGTCGCCGGCGAGGGCGACGCGCCGCTCGATCTGACGCCGGCGGATCAGGCCGATCTCTTCGCGCGCGCCCTCACGGCGGCCGGGGCGGAAACGCTCGATGCCTTCGTGGGCGCCTCCTTCGGCGGCATGGTCGCGCTTTCCTTCGCCCGTCAGTTCCCGGAGCGTCTCGGCCGGCTGGCGCTCGTTTGCGCCGCGCACCGCCCTTCGCCGCTCGCCCAGGGCTGGCGCAGCGTCCAGCGCCGCATCCTCGCCTTCGCCCTGGAGAACGGAAAACCGGAGGAGGGCGTCGAGATCGCAAGAGCGCTCGCCATGACGACCTATCGTTCCGGAGCGGAGTTCGACCAGCGGTTCGCCTGCGCCGAAAAGGCCGACGGCGGCATAGAGGGATATCTCGCCGCCCGCGGGAAGGCCTATGCCGGAGAGGTTTCACCGGCGCGCTACATCACGCTCTCCGGCGCCATCGACAAACATTTCGAGCGTCCGGAAGAGATCGCGACGCCGACCCTGCTGATCGGTTTCGACACGGACATGATCGTTCCCGTCGCGGATTTAAGGGACCTCGCCGCGCGCCTCGCCGGCCCCTGCGCCTTCGTCGAGCTTTCGTCCCCTTACGGACATGATGCGTTTTTGAAAGAAGACGCGGCCCTCGCGCCGCACCTGAAGACATTCCTGAATCAGAGGGGCGAGCCATGAGCTATGACCATCACCATCACCATCACCCTGAGACTCGCGCCGCGGCCGCCGGCGTCGGCGCCGACCGCGAACACCGCGCCGTCGCGCCGCCCCTGCACCTGACGGCGAACTATGCGTGGAACGATCCCCTTGACAAGCCGGGCTACGACTATTCGCGATCGGGCAATCCGACCCGAGCGACGCTCGAGGCGGCCCTCGCCGAGCTTGAAGAGGCGGCGAGCTGCGTCGTCACATCGACGGGCATGGCGGCGATCGACCTTGTCTTGTGTCTTCTCGACCCGGACGATCTGATCCTCGCGCCCCATGATTGTTACGGCGGCACGCACCGGCTCCTGAACGCGAGGGCGAAAAAGGGCCAGTTCCGGCTGGACTTCGTCGACCAGACCGATGCGGCCGCCCTTGAAGCGGCTTTTGCGGAAAAGCCCAGAATGATCCTCGTCGAGACGCCGAGCAATCCGCTCCTGCGCGTCACGGACATCGCAAGCGTCGTCGAGCGCGCGCGCGCGGCGGGAACGCTCGTCGTCGCGGACAACACCTTTCTGTCGCCGGCGCTGCAAAAGCCGCTGACCCTTGGTTGCGACGTCGTCGTGCATTCCACGACGAAGTTCATCAACGGCCACAGCGACGTCGTGGGCGGCGCCGTGCTGGCGAAGGACGCGGCTCTCGGCGAGACGCTCGCCTGGTGGGCCAACTGCACCGGCGTCACCGGCGCGCCCTTCGAC
>CAZBOC010000321.1:0-3428 GCA_964493225.1 uncultured Caulobacterales bacterium
AGGAGCGCGACAAGCTGAACAACGACATCCAGGAGATCCTCGACGTCCAGACCGAGGCCTGGGGCATCAAAGTCTCCAATGTCGAGATCAAGCACGTCGACGTCGACCAGACCATGATCAGGGCGATCGCCAGACAGGCCGAGGCCGAACGCGAACGCCGATCGAAAGTCATCCTCGCCGAGGGCGAATACCAGGCCGCCGCCAAGCTCGCCGAGGCGGCGCAAGTTCTCGCCACGCAGCCGGGCTCCATGGAGCTCAGATATCTGAACTCGCTGCAGGACATCGCCGGCGACAAGACGAACACGATCGTGTTCCCGTTCTCCCTGGAGCAGGCGAGCAAGCTGATCCGCGGCTGACGGGGGGGCGCCGATATCGCTCAGCGTCCGGAGAAATCCGGGCGCGGCGCGACGAAGCGTTTACATTCCGTAAACGGTCTATAACAACGGCGCGGACCCCGTCCGCGCCGTTTTGCATTGCACAATAAGCTGTTGAATTTCAGCAACATTTTCCAACAGATCTGAGCTCATTCAAAATTCGATCGCCAAAAAACAGTGAATTCACTAGGCGCCCTCGGCTTGCGCGCGTTATCGTGGAAACCATAAACGCCGGGGCGGGTTCCCGGCGCAGTCAGTCCTTGGGAGGAATTCGAATGAATAATCGTCTTTGGGCGAGGGCGTCCGCCGTCGCCCTCGCCGTCGCCGTCGCCGCACCGGCTCCTGCAGCGCTCGCCCAGCCCGCCGACGACGCCGATGTCGTCATCGTGACGGGCTCCTTCATCAAGCGGAAGAGCCAGGCCGACCTCCCCTCGCCGCTGCAGACGGTCGGCGCGGGCGACATCGAGGATATCGGCGCCCAGAACATCGGCGACATCACGCAGACGCTGACGATCAACACCGGCGCGGAGAACAATCCCGACGCCTTCACGCAGAACGCGACCACCGGCACGACCAACATCAACCTGCGCGGCCTCGGCGTCGGCTCGACGCTCGTTCTTCTCAACGGCAAGCGCCAGGTGCTTTCCGGGTCGCCGAACAATGACGGCGTCAACTTCGTCGACACCTCGTCGCTCGTGCCGCTGATCGCAATCGAGCGGGTCGAAATCCTGAAAGACGGCGCCTCGGCGCTCTACGGCTCCGACGCCGTCGCGGGCGTCGCCAACTTCATCACCCGCGAGAATTACGACGGGATCCTGATTTCCGGCGACTACCTGAACCACGTCAGCGACGGCGATTATGATGAATTCAACATCCAGGGCCTGATCGGCAAGGATTTCGGCCGCGGCTCCGTCATGCTCGCCGCCAGCTATCTCGAGCGGTCGCCCCTGACGACGGAAGAGCGCCGCCTGTCGCGTCCCCAGGACGACACTTCGTCCCTCGGTAATCCGGGCGCGTTCTTCGACGCCAACGACACGCCCCTCATTGACCCGGGTTGCGCCGGCGCCGGAGGATTTCCAATTCCGGTTTCTCCGCTTGACCCAACAGCTGCAGTTGTCGGTTTCTGTGGATTCGACTTTGGCGAATTCTTCAATCTGGTCGCCGAAGAAGAAAAATTTGTCGGCATGGCCAGCGCCGAAATCGATCTGACCGACAACATCAATTGGTCCGTCGAGTTCTCCTATGCCGACAATGAGGCCGTCAGGGGCAATTCGCCGACCTTCCCTGCCTTGCAGCTCGGCAGCACGGTCGTTCCCGGCGCCGATTTCGGACCGTTGGCCAACCCTTTCAACCTGTTCCCTGGCGATCCGACGCTCGTCTTCTTCGGTCGCGCCAGCGGTAACGGCGGTACGGTTTCGCCGAACCTGACGTCGACGGAAACCTGGCGGGTTTCGACGGCGGTCGGCGGCGACATCGGCACGGGCGCCTGGGAGATTTCGTTCACCCGCGGCAGCAACGAATTCAACATCATGACGGAAGACACCGTCACCGATCGCTTCCAGTGCGCGCTATCCGGTTTCCAGTCGGTTCCGGCGGTGCCTGGCCTTACGGAGGGCACGGACTGCACAAGCGCGAACCCCAACCTCACGCTCGGCGGCGCCACCATCCCGTCGGTCGGAACCTTCTTCAACCCGTTCTCAACGTCCATCACCGGCGGCCTGCCGAACGATCCGGAGCTGCTTGATTACATCATCGAGTTCAGCGAGCGGAATTATGAGTCCGATCTCACCGTCGTCGAAGGCTTCGTCTCGCAAGAGCTGTTCGATCTGCCGGCCGGTCCGGTGGGCATCGCCGTCGGCGCCCAATACCGCGATAACGACCTCTCCCAGACGGTGAACCAACTGAACCTGAATGACGCGTTCTCCTTCCTTGTCGGCGGCCGTGACTTTGACGGATCCCAGGACGTGATCGCCTTCTTTGGCGAGGCTTCTGTTCCCGTCGCCGATTGGCTCGACGTTCAGCTTGCGGTTCGTCACGAACGTTACGGCGACGACGAAGGCGGCTCCACGACGGATCCGAAAATCGCGATCCTCGCCCGGCCGACGGACAGTCTGAGCCTACGGGGGTCCTTCTCCACGTCGTTCCGCGCCCCGTCCGTGTTCCAGCAATTCGGTGAATCGACGTCGTTGGAACAGGTCAGCGACGCGGGTACGACGGCCTTCGTCGCCGTGCGCACGCTGGCGCCAGGCGGCGGCACCGAAGCGCGCTCCATCGAGCCGGAAGAATCGGAAGCCTTCAATTTCGGCGCAAGCTGGAAGCCTGTGGAGGGTCTCCAGTTCGATGTCGACTACTTCAACTTCGACTTCTCGAACGTCATTATCGCGACGAACCCGCAAGCGATCCTCGATGCGGCTAACGCTGGCGATCCGGACGCCCTCGCCGCCGTAACGCGGTCCCCGGCGGGAACCGTCATCCTGATTGAGAACGACTTCGTCAACGCGTCGTCGGTTGAAACGTCGGGCATCGACTTCAACGCCGTCTACAACATCGAGACCGGCATCGGCACGATCACGCCGACCTTCCAGGGCACCTATGTCCTGAATTACGACATCGTCGACCCCCAGGCTGGGAACGTCGACGGCGAAGGCGTCCGCAACTTCAGCAATTTCGGCTCGCCGACCCCGCAACTGCGCTTCAACGCCGGCCTCGGCTGGAACAACGGGCCCCATTCGGCGAACCTCTTCGTCCGCCATATCGGCAGCTACGAAGACGACCAGAACGGCCTGATCGACATCGACAGCGACACCCGCGTCGATCTCCAGTACTCGCTGGCGATCAACGAGTTCATGAACCGCGAGAAAGCAACGCAGTTCACGATCGGCGTCCGGAACGTCACGGACACGACGGCGCCGCAGGTCTTCACCAATGGCGGTTTCGACTCCAAGGTCCACGACCCGCGCGGACGCCTCCTCTATTTCGGCCTCGACCTCGAATTCTAAGGTCGACGCCGTCTGGCTGATCAGCGCCCCGCCACACCGGCGGGGCGTTTTTTTT
>CAZBOC010000322.1:0-3417 GCA_964493225.1 uncultured Caulobacterales bacterium
GTCATCAAACAGGCCGACTGGATCATCGATCTCGGTCCCGAAGGCGGCGACGGCGGGGGAGAAATCGTCGCGGCCGGAACGCCTGAAGACGTCGCAGGCGTCGAGGCGAGCCATACGGGACGATTCCTTAGGGAGACGCTGGAAAAGCACGCGCCGAAAAAGAATACGCCGAAAAAGCGGGCGGCCGCGAAGACGCGCAAGAAAAAGGCCGCCTGACGGCTGAGCCCGGCGGCCAAATCGGGGTTGATGCGTGTCGCGTCAGCCGCGACGCCGGGCGACGCGCTGAACTTCCTCTTCAACCTTCTCCTCGACGATTGCGGGAAGGTTCGTATCGAGCCACTGCTTGATCATGGGTTTGAGCATATCCGTGACGACGTCTTCAAGCGTCCGGCCTTCCCCGGAGGCGACGCGTATCGACTGTGAAAGGCTCTGGAAGGCGTTGGACGCGGCGGCCGCGGTTTCCTCGCCGAGCATGCTCTCGTCGTAAGCGGCGCTGGATACGTTGCGTTTGATCATTTCAACATCTTCCGTTTCCAGATGGTGTTCGGCGCCGTCCTCGGCTTCTGATCCAGGCGCGTCGTCGGAAATTTCGGCGAGCGGCTCGTCTTCGATGATCTCCACGCTCGCCATCTCGGGTTGGCGGAGCTCCGCTTCGTCGGCGCTTTCAGCCGACGCCTCGCGCCCCGGCTCGTCGCCGGTTTCGACGCGTGAGGCCGGCTCCTGGGCGGAGGCCGCCTCCTCCTCGTCTTCGGAGATAATCCGACGGATCGAGGCAAGAATCTCTTCCATGCTGGGTTCGGGTTGCGCGTTCGTCATGGACTCTCAGCCCCTTTGAAATTTTCGCCACCGCAATCGTCCGGCGTTCGCACATTACCGAATGACCGGCGCCCGAATGCGACTCAGATGCCGCTCGTTGTTATGCGGTTCGTAAAGAGTATCAACCCCTTGTTTAAAGGCCGAGTTAACTTGAACGCGGATGGCGATCCGCTGAAGAGGAGGGCCGCCGCAAGGCGAGCGCTGTTACTGGTCCGTCTTTTCAAGCGTTTTCTCGATAACCTCGGCGACGCCCTCGGCCGCATCGGTTGAAATTTCGTTTTCCCCAAGCGACGGCAGGCCGGCCGTTTCCGGCGTGAGAAGGCCCGCGGCCGCCAGCAGCGCGAAGACCGCCCCGCGCTCATCGCGCTCAGCGTTCGCCAGGGAGACATTGGCGTTCAAGAGCTCCTGCTCGGCGTTGAGAACGTCGAGGGTCGTGCGCGCGCCGACCTGATTCTCGCGGCGCACGCCTTCGAGCGCGAGAGTGTTCGCGTCGACCTGCGCGCGCGCGGAGGTGATCGTCACGCGCGCGGCGACCAGTTGCTCCCATGCGGCGGTCACCGAAGCGGCGACCGTCCGTTCGGCTTCGTCGATGCGCTGGCGGTCGGCGTCGTTCAGGGCCTTCGCCTCGCGGATGCGGGAATAGTTGAGACCGCCCTGGAAGATCGGGATCGAGGCCCGGGCCCCGTAGGCGAGTTGTTCGTCCTGGTTGACGAAGAAGTTCGGTTCCTCCGCATACTGATAGCGCGCCGTGAGCGAGAGGGTGGGCGCGAGAACGCCGCGCGCAATCGCGATTTGCCGGCGCGAGGCGGTCTCCGTCTGCTTCGCCGCGATGATCGCCGGCGCGTAAACGCGCGCGAAGTTCTGCGCCTCCTCCTCGGTTTGCGGGACGTCCGGCATGGGCGGGTCGTCGTCCAGCGTACCCGGCGCCGAGCCGACCACTTCGCGGTAGCGCGAACGCGAAACCGCCAGCTGGGCCTGCGACGAGGCGAGCTGCGCGCGCGCGCCGGCGAGGCGCGCATCGGCCTGGGCGACGTCTGTCCGTGTGATCTCGCCCACCTCGAAGCGCAGCCGCGCTTCTTCCTGCTGGCGCAACAACACTTTTACGTTCGACAAATTCGCCTCGTAGACCTGCATCTCGCGGATCACGTCGAAATAGGCCGTCGCCGCATCCTGGAGGACCTGCTGTTCGGCGGCGATCAACTGAGCCGCGCCGGCCCGCACGCGCGCTCGCGCCTGGCGGATGGCGTTGAAATTGCGAAGGCCCGTGAAGAGCGGCTGTTCGGCGGAGACCTGAGCCGATCGCGGCTCAAAATCGAAGTCGCCCTCTCCGGAGAACGACGAGTTGTTGTCCTGGTCGAGGTTTTCAATACTGGCCGACGCGGTTATCTGCGGCAGCGCGTTCGCCCAGGCCTGCGGTTTCAGTTCCTTCGTCGCGCGATAACGCGCCCGCTCGGCGCGCACCGTCGGGTTCGACCGGTACGCCTCGACGAGCGCGGCCTCAAGCGTCTGCGCCGAGGCCGGATGAAGCGTCGCGCACAACCCGGCGGCGAGACTGGAAACAAAAACTAGTCGGCGTCCCATGGCCGCCCTCCACGATAAAAACCTTCGACCATCTCTCCCGGAGGATCCCCCGAGACCGCTTGCAGCGCGTCGACAACGTCCATCGCGCCCGCCTGATACGCCGCCATGACCGGCTTGGACGCTGGCGCCGCCCCCGTTATCGCCGTCAGAAAACGAATTCGCGTTTCCTTTCAAACCGCGGCGGCACGTTACGGGCCGACGCCGTAAACAGCGATCGGCGAGAAACAGCGTCAGCCGACCTGCGAAAAATCACGCCCTCCCCGACGCCTTCGGAAACCAAGAACGCCCCGAGGCGGCCGCCGTCCTTGAGTTGGGCCAGCAGGGCTTCGGGGACTTCCTCGACGGCCTCGCTGATAAAAATGGCGTCGAAGGGTCCCTGATCCGGCGCGCCCTCGGCCGGCTCGCCAATAATTACAGCGGCGTTGGCGATCTCGTTTTTCTCGAGCGCCGCCTCGGCGGCGCTCGCCAGCGCTTCGTCGTTTTCCACAGCGACGACCATCTCGACGATTCTTGCGAGCACCGCCGTGGAATAACCGCCGCCGCAGGCGACGTCGAGCACGAGGTCGCCGGGACGCAATTCAAGCGCCTGAAGAAGTTTCGCGAAATCGCGAGCCGTAGGCAGGCTGCGCCCCGAACCGTAAATGATTTCGCGCTCCACATAGGCTGTCGCGCGATGCTCGACGGGCAGAAACGCCTCCTTCGGCGTCGTCTCCAGCGCGTTCAGCACTCGATGGTCCGTCACGTCGTTCGGCCGAACCTGGCTCGCCACCATCGCCTTGCGAGCCGCCTTGTAATCCATGAGTTTTTCTCCGCTGCGCGCACCGGCAGATACAATCGCCCGGATCGGCTGGCAATCGGGGACCGCTGGCGCCGATCCGCTTTTTCTTTGCGGGCGCATTGCCCGGGGGCGCGCAAGCGGCTAGACACCGAGGCCCGCCGTACCAATTCATTCTACAGTCTGGGGCCACGTGGCGGAGTGGTGACGCAGCGGCCTGCAAAGCCGTGTACGCCGGTTCGATT
>CAZBOC010000323.1:0-3412 GCA_964493225.1 uncultured Caulobacterales bacterium
GCGTTGGGGCGTCGCCAAGTGGTAAGGCTTCGTTGTTTGGTCCCGTCATTCCCAGGTTCGAATCCTGGCGCCCCAGCCAACCCCCGCCGCCTGTCGGAGCGACGCCGGTAACCGCGCCGACGCCGGTGAAAAGTATCCGGCCAGCATCTTCAGACTGAAGGTCGCGCGGGCGTCCGGCGGGCGTATCCTGCGCGGCGCCAATAAACCTTCAAAAACTTCGTATAAAAATGTGCATTGCGCCGTTAAGCGCATTTTGTTACTTCTTAACGGTCGGAACGTAGAAGAAAATAATGCGCGGTCCGCCAGGGGCGTATGGAGGGAAAGCAAGATCGGCGGGATTTGCCGGGGAACCGACCGGTTTCCTTAAATGCGTTGCAAATCGCGGGCGATTGAGACAATCATTCGTCGAAGGGGAAATTGACGCATATTCCGTTGCTGTTGCGCGTCTGACCTTCCGCACGTTTTCGGTCGCGTGACCGTTTAGCATTTCGGCGTTCGCGCCACCCACCCTGGCGTTCGCGTCAGAAACCGAAACAGCCGAGGCAAACCGTTAGGTGAGGCAATGATGAAACGAGTAGCGATTTTGGGCTCAGCCATGGCGATGGCCGCTGTCCTGGGGGCGACTGCGCAGGCGCAGTTCAAGCCGTCTTTGAACGAAAGTCAGGCGACGGCGAACGAAGCCGCCCGATCCCAGCAGCGGATCGATCAGCTCGACGACCAGACAGCCTCGCTGATCAACGACTACCGCGCGAACTTGCGTCAGCTGGAATCAATCCAGCGCTTCAATGAGTCGTTGAAAAAACAAACGGCCGCCCAGGAGCGCAAAATCGTCGCCATTCAGCAGGATATCGAGAACGTTTCGGGGTTGCAGCAGGCGATTTTGCCGCTGATGGAGGACATGGCCGCGACCTTCAAACAAATCGTCGAGGCCGACATTCCGTTCGAGATCGACGACCGCCTCAATCGCGCCGACGCCCGGATCGAAATGCTCGACAAGCCCGAAGGCGAGGTTTCCGTCGCGCAGAAATATCGCCTTCTCGTCGAGGCCTATCAGATCGAGATGGAAAAAGGCCGCACGATCGGGGCCTATGAAGGCTCGATCGAGGTGGGCGACAAGCCGGTTCTCGGACAGTTTCTCCGCATCGGACGCATCGCGCTGATCTTCAAGACCGACGACGACAGCGTTCTCAAGGTCTGGGATCAGTCCGCCCGCGGCTGGGACGACCTTGACAGCTCCTTCCTGCCGGACGTGAAGCTCGGGCTTAGAATGGCCAAGGAGCAAACGGCTCCCGGCCTCCTGCCGGTCCCGGTCCCGGCTCCCCAAACGGCCCAATAAAACGCCGAAGACAGTCAAGGAAAACCAGTCATGAACCTCTTTAAACTTGCAGGTCTTTCCCTTTGCGCCGGCGCAGCGGCCATGGGCGTCGATCTTTCCGCCGGGGGCTTTGTCTCGGCCGCCAGGGCGCAGGAACAGCTGACGCTGCAGCAGGTTCTCGAGGCCGTTCGCCGCGAGCGCCGTGAAACCAGCGCGGAAAACCAGGAGCGCGAGGCGCGCTTCCTGCGCGAGCGCAACAATCAGCAGGCCGAGCTGAACCGCGTGCGCCAGCAGGTCGTCGCGGCGGAGAACGAGGCCGACCGTCTTCAGGCGCTGCTCGAAGCCAACCAGGCCCGGATCGACGAGCTCGATCAGGAGCTCGCCGAGAAAAACGGTCAGTTCCAGGAGCTTTTCGGGGCCGCCCGCTCGGCCGCCAGCGAGCTTGAAGCCCAGATCAGCCGCTCGCAGATTTCCGCCCAGTATCCTGGCCGCGGCGAGGATCTTCTGAAAGTCGCCCAGACGGAAACGCTCCCGACCGAGGAGCAGCTCGTCTACCTCTGGGAGACCATGGTCCAGCAAATCACCGAACAGGGCAAAGTCGTGAAATTCGCCGGCGACGTGACCGGCGCCGACGGTTCCGCGGTGTCGCAGGAGATCACGCGCATCGGTCCCTTCGTATCCTTTTCGAACAATGGCCGGTTCCTGACCTACAAACCCGAGCAAAACACCCTTGCGTTCCTCGCCCGCCAGCCCGACGGCCGGTTCACGGGCGCCGCGCGCAACGTCGCCAACGCGACGGGCGAGGGCGTCGTGCGGGGCGTGATCGACCCCTCCCTCGGCCAGCTTCTCGGCCTGATCGTCGAATCCCCCACGGTGCGCGAGCGGATCGCCCAGGGGCGCGTCGTCGGTTACATCATTCTTGGCATCGCCGCTTTCGGCACCCTGCTCGGCCTTTACAAGTGGATCACCCTGACCATGACCGCCGGGGCCGTCTCCGGCCAGGTGCGTAAGAAGAAGGCCTCCAAGGGCAACCCCCTCGGGCGCGTCATGCTCGCTTATGAAAACACCCAGTCGAACGACGTGGAAACCGTCGCCTTGAAACTCGACGACGCGATCCTGAAGGAGGTGCCGAAACTTGAGGGCGGCCTCAATCTCGTCAAGGTGCTCGCCGCCATCGCGCCGCTTCTTGGCCTTCTCGGCACCGTCATCGGCATGATCAACACTTTCCAGGCGATCACCCTCTTCGGGACCGGCGACCCGCAGATCATGGCCGGCGGCATCTCCGAGGCGCTCGTGACCACGGTCCTCGGCCTGATCGCGGCCATTCCGCTGCTCCTCCTGCACGCTTTCGGATCGGGCGCCGCCAAACGCGTCACGCAGATCCTCGAGGAGCAGGCGGCCGGCATTGTGGCCGAGCATGCTGAAGGCGGTCGCGGCTAGGGCTGGGTCCAGAAAGGAGCCTCCGTCATGGAGCTACTCAATCCAGCCGTCGCGCTTGACGCGTTGAGGGATTTCCTCAACGCCGGCGGCACGGTCCTCATCTTCATCATGGTCGTCACGTTTTTCATGTGGGCCCTGATCATCGAGCGGCTGTTCTACTGGGGCATGGCCCACGGCGCGGTGGAGAAGCGGGCGAAACGCGTCTGGGCGGCGCGGGACGACCATAACTCCTGGTACGCCCATGCGATCCGCGACAAGCTCATCTCGGAGACGCGCCAGGAGGCGGAACGCAACAACGGCGTCATCCGCGGTCTCGTCGCCGTCACGCCGCTCCTCGGCCTCCTGGGGACCGTGACGGGCATGACCGAAGTCTTCGACGTCATGGCGGTGACCGGGTCGTCGAACGCCCGCCTGATGGCGGCGGGGATCTCGAAAGCCACGATCCCCACCATGGCCGGCCTCGTCGCGTCGCTGTCTGGTCTGATTTTCATCAACAATTTCGACAGCAACGTCAAAAAGGCGACCAACCGCATCGCCGACGACCTGTTGATCGAGTAGGGAGCGCGAGACCCATGCGCAGAAAAGGCACGCGCCAGGACCAGGCCGCCGACGTCAACGTCACGCCGCTCCTCGACATCGTCTTCATCATGCTGATCT
>CAZBOC010000324.1:0-3410 GCA_964493225.1 uncultured Caulobacterales bacterium
GTGTCCGGTTACGCCCTCGGCGGCGGCTGCGAGCTCGCCATGATGTGCGACTTCATTCTGGCCGCCGACAATGCGAAATTCGGCCAGCCTGAAATCACCATCGGCGCGATGCCCGGGGCGGGGGGCTCGCAGCGCATGGCGCGCTTCATCGGCAAGGCGAAAGCCATGGAAATGTGTCTGACGGGTCGCATGATGGACGCGGCCGAAGCCGAGCGGTGCGGGCTCGTCTCCCGCATCGTGCCGAAGGGCGAGTTGCGCGAGGAGGCCCTGAAGGTCGCCAAGCAGATCGCCGGCTTGTCGCGTCCGGTCGTAATGATGACGAAGGAGGCCGTCGACCGCGCCTTCGAAACGACATTATCCGAGGGCGTCCGGTTCGAACGGCGCCTGTTCCACTCGGTCTTCGCGACCGCGGACCAGAAAGAGGGCATGGCGGCCTTCATCGAGAAACGCAAACCGAATTTCAAGAACCGTTGAGCCCGCTTCGGCGGCGCGCCCGGATGAACGGCGGCCATGGATAATCTTGTTCTCGTCGTCGCCGTCATCGGTGTCCTCGGCGTCGGCGCGCAATGGCTCGCCTGGCGGTTCAATTTGCCGGCCATCGTGCTCATGGCGATCGCTGGGATCCTGGCCGGCCCCATACTGGGGATCCTGCGCCCGCCCGAGGGCGTCGGCGAAGGGCTCGCGCCCATGGAGGCGCTTCTCGGGGAATTCTACCGCCCGATCATCGCCGTCGCCGTCGCCGTCATTCTGTTCGAAGGCGGTCTGACCCTGAATTTCTCGGAAATCCGAGGGCTGACGAAGGGGGTGCGCCGGCTGGTCTTTCCGGGTGTCCCCTTCGCCTGGGGCTTCGGCGCGATTGCGGCGCATTATATCGCAGGTCTCGCCTGGCCGCTGGCGATCCTCTTCGCCGGGATCATGATTGTCACGGGACCAACGGTGATCATTCCCCTGCTGCGCCAGTCGAAACTGAATCAGCGCCCGGCGACGCTCCTGAAATGGGAAGGCATCATCAACGATCCGATCGGCGCGCTTCTCGCCGTCCTGGTCTACGAGGTCGTGACCTTCGATGCGGGCGGGCTCCATGGCGGTCCGGGCGGCGGCCAGCCCGGCGAGGTCCTGTGGTCGCTTCTCCTCGCAGCGCTCCTCGCGACGGGGTTGGGGGCTGCGCTTGGGCGGTTCACGGCTGTGGGTTTTCACAAGGGATGGGTTCCCGAATATCTCAAACCCCCGGTTCTGCTGACCGTGGTTCTCGTGTGTTTCGAAGCGGCGAACCTGCTGCAGCACGAAGCGGGGCTTCTTTCCGTAACGGCGATGGGAGTGACCATGGCGAATTCGCGCATCGCCAGCATTTCCGAACTCCGTCTCTTCAAGGAGAACATCGCCGTCATTCTTGTCTCCGGGGTCTTCGTGATCCTCACGGCGAATCTGACGCCGGAGACGATGATGCAGCTTGACTGGCGGGCGGCTGCGTTCATCGCAGCGATGCTGTTCGTCGTCCGTCCCCTGTCGATTTTCCTTTCGACGATCGGCGCGGGGCTTCCGTGGCGGGAGCGGCTTCTCGTCGGCTGGATCGCCCCGCGCGGGATTGTCGCCGTCGCCGTGTCGAGCTTTTTCGGCGCCGCGCTGATCGAGGCCGGTTATGAGGACGGTGCGCGCCTGATCCCGCTCGCTTTCGCCATGGTGTTCGCGACGGTCGTTCTCCACGGCTTTTCGATCGGCCCGCTGGCGAAGGCGCTCGGCCTCGCCTCGCGCGCGCGGCCGGGAGTGCTGATTGTCGGTTCGACGCCCATTGCGGCCTCCCTCGCGGCGAAACTGAAGGAGATGGAGATCCCGGTCATGGTCGCGGATGCGAGCTGGCGTCGGCTAAGACCGGCGCGCCTCGCCGATGTTGAAACTTATTACGGCGAAATCCTTTCGGAAGTCACCGAGCACCATCTTGACCTGAACCGTTTCGGCACGCTGCTCGCGATCGGAAGCAATGAAGCGCACAACGCCCTTGTCTGCACCGACCTCGCCCCGGAAATGGGACGCGCGGCGACCTACCAGATCGCGGCCCGCGGCAAGGACGAGGACGATCGCCGCGCGCTCTCCTTCACGCTTCAGGGGCGGACGTTTCTGCATTCGGGCGCGCCGCTCGACGAGCTCCTGCGCCGCCACTACGCCGGTTGGACGTTCCAGAAAACGAAACTGTCCGAAACCTACGGACCGGATCAGTTCGCCGAAGCGCTTGATCCGGACGCGGAAATCGTCCTCGTCCTGCGCAAGGGGGCGGTGCTCATCGCCTCCAGTGACGCGCCCGTGACGCCGGAAACCGGGGACACGGTCGTGACCTTTGCAAAAAAGCCCCTAAGCCGGCGCGAGGAGGCGGAAAAGCCTGAGCCCGCCGAGGGCGCGTCCCGGATCGAGACATCGTCCGCCTGAAGACGGCGGAGCCCTCGCGCGGATCTGTTTAACGACGCGTTAGCGCTTCGGCGATAGTCTTTTCCAATCGAAAAGGGATGCGAAATGCGCGCGCTCAAGCCGTTTGGCAAGACGTCGGAGAGCCTGATCGAAGCCTACGCCTCAAGGTTGGCGGAGGCGGTGGTCGTTCGTCGCGCCGCTCTCGAGGCGAAGGCCGCCCGGATAGAGGCCGACCTTTCGATCAAGGCGCGCTCGCAGTTCCTTGCGAACATGAACCACGAATTGCGCACGCCCCTCAACGCCATCATCGGCTTCGCCAGCATGCTGAAAGACGGCGATCAGTTCGCGATGACCGACGAAAAGCGCGCGGCCTATGCTGATTACATTCTCCAGTCCGCCGATCTGCTGCTTGGGCATATCAACACGCTTCTGGAGACTGCCGATCTCGACGGGGGCACGGTCGAATTCCGCCAGGAAGAAGTCGATCTGGTTGCGCTGCTCGACGAGGCGGCGCGGCGCATGGCCGTACCGGCCGAAGCCGCCGAAGTGGCGATCAAGCTGAAGAGCGCGGACGGCGAAGTCCCCGCCTGGGTCGACGCCGAACGGATGGGCCAGGCGATCGACCACCTTTTGCGGATCGCGATCAAGGCGTCGCCTCGCGGCGCGGAGATCCTCGCGCGGGTCGTCGAGAACGACGCCGGCTGGCCGGAGATCGCCGTACGCGACAACGGCGATGGTCTGAGCCCTGATGAAATCAGCTCGGCGCTTTCCGCCTTCGACGAAGTCCACCGGGGCCTTGACCGGTCCTTCGAGGGGCCCGGCGTCGAACTCGCCATCGCGAAGACCTTCATTGAAATGCAGGGCGGGCGTTTCTCGATCAAGAGCCGGATAGGAAAGGGAACGCTGGTCCGGGCCGCGCTGCCGACGCGAAAAGCCTCAGGCGAAGCGGATCGCGAGCGGACCCGTGAAGGCCAAACCGCGCAGGCGCCCGTTCGCCTCGCGGGGTGAGC
>CAZBOC010000325.1:0-3408 GCA_964493225.1 uncultured Caulobacterales bacterium
ACAAACGGGGCCTCGTATCGCGCAACACCCAGGAAGTCAGCCTCAACAAGATTGAGGAAATCACCCTAAACCAGTCGATCTGGGGACGGATCTTCGGCTACGGGGCCCTCGTGATGCGCGGCACGGGCGTCGGCGTGATCGAACTGCCGGCGATCGACAATCCGATTCAGGTGAGAAAAATCATTGAGAACGCGCGATCGAAACTCCGCGACGAGCGCGGCAACAACGCCTGACGCGCCCGTTTTCCAGAGATCCAGGACCTGCCGCGCAGGCCCGCGGCTAGCCGTGAAGCCGGGGCCCGCGCGTCGCGAGATACTGGCGCGCCTGGCGCTGGGCTTCCGCGATTTCATCGGCGCTCATTTCAAGCGCGAGTTCCGCGCGATAGGCGCGCGCCTCGAGGTTGCCCTGCATCGCTGCAAGGTTGAACCATTTGTGCGCGGTGACGAGGTCGAAGTCTTCGCCCTCCCCGGCGACCGAGGCCTCAAGGCCCAGGCGATACATCTCTTCACCGGATATGATGGGTTCTGCGTCGACGAAGTCGCCGGCGTCCAGGCTTACTGACATTTTCGCTTCTCTCCATTTTGCATCAAACCCGCCGATCTGTCGCCGGACTGGGTTAACCGTCGTGGAGATTTAGGGTTCGAACCTAACATCACGTAAATGTGAGATTAAGCAGATATTTACTATACGGAAGGTTTTTGTTTACCGTACAGATGGCTCTTTTCAGGAAGTTTTCCTGCTGACGGAGCGGCAGGCGTCCGCCGCTTGCGATTCATTTCATTCGGCAGGGCGCTGAGCTTTTGCGCCAAATGCGCGCATCGCTTCGACCAGCCAGCCGGACAGCACGTCAGCCGGACGGTCGGCACAACGCTTTTTCAAGCGCGGCGTCATGGTCGACCCTGGCGGCGGTCCAGGCCGTCCGCCGCCAGCCCGTCTCCCGCGCGAAGTGGCGCCACTCGCCGACAACGTGATAAGTCGTCTGCGGATCAAATCGACTGGTGACGGCAGGCGGCGGCGCCGGACCGAGATCTTGCGACCAGACGAACCAGCAGTCCTCCGCGACACGGCCGCCGGGGGGCGCATAGAAGGGCATGTGAGCGGAGAGGACGCGCGCCTCCGGAAACAGCCGGCGTAGATTCCCGGCCGTGTGGTCAGTGAAACCGACGATCGTTCCGGCCTCGAAGCCCGCCGCATCCAGCGTCCGCGCCAGTGCTTCATAGGGGACCCATTGCCGGCAGTCGGAGCAGAAAGGGTGGCCCGGCGCCGCCGCCTGCAAGACCCGTAACAGGACCGTCGCGGCGGCGAACACGCCGACCGCCGCGACGTAGGCCTCCGCGCGACCTCGTGGCGCCGCGCGATCTTCTAGACCCGCCATCAGCCAGAAGAAGGCGGGCAGTAGTATCGCGATCGCGTAACGTTCCTGGAGCGACGGCACGCCGAGCGCCACGACGCCGCAAAGCAGACCAGCGATCGCGACGAAGGCGGCGTCCCTCAGGAGCCGGCGGCTCGCATTCGATGCGAGAAAGTCAGAGGCTTTCGGGCGCAGGATCGCGCCGACGACGAGCGCGAAGGGAAGAAAAAAAGCAGCGATCGCCCATGCGGCTGCGGGCAGTCCCTCAAGGGCCCGCCTCCAGTGGGGATCGTCCGTTCCCTGAAGACGGGACACGGCGGCGCCGGCCGCGCCTTCGTTTTGCGTCAGGAGCCAGTGAATGTGGGGCGCGACAATGAGCGCGGCGATGCCCAGCGCGACGCCCCCCCAGGGCGAGGCCAGCGCCCGGCGCGAATCCGCGCGCGCCGCAGCCGCGATCAGCGCCGCCGCTAAGACGCCGGCGAAGCTGTATTTCGCGATCAGTCCTATTCCCGCGGCCGCTCCGAACAACGCCGCCCCGCCGGGGTCGGGGTCCCGCAGGTAACGCACAAACGCCCACCAGAAGAAGAGCGTCGCGGCGATCAGGGCGAGCGTGTGCGTGAACGCCTGGTGGTAGTTCCAGCCGATCTGATAGAGCAGGACCATTGAGAACGCCGTGGCCGCCGCCCACGCCCTTCCGCTCCCGGCCTCGCGCGCGATGAGGAAAGCAAGGACGCCGGAGGCGGTCAGCAGGCTGTACTTGACGATCAGGAAACTGATCAATGTCGGGCCCGCGACCGTCTGGACGAGAATAAGGAGATACTCAAAGAACGGCGGATTTTCAGGCAGGTACCCGGCGCGCCACGATTGCGCGAGGATGTTCAGCTTGACGTCGTCAAGCGCCAGCGCCGCCCCCGCGAGCCGCGCGGCGCAGGCGTGCAGAAGCCCGTATACGGCGAAAACAAGGCCCGTCCGGAAAGGCGAGCCGACCCGTTCAAGCCATGCGGGAAACTTGCACACGCCCCCCGCCACGAAATCACCCGCTACGAAACCACGCGCCACGAAACCGCGCGCCACGAAACCGCGCGCCGCGCCTAGTCGTCCGATGCGCCGTTTACGCCGTTTTCCTCGCTGTCTTCGCCGCGCTCCTTGCGCTCAAGGCGTTCGAATTCCCCGAGGCTGCAGGAACTCACAAAAAATCCCTGGATGTTGTCGACGACGGAGATAATCTCGTTCTGGCATAAGGTCGCGATCGTCGTCGTATACTGAATGCGGTTGGATGGTCGGTCCGCATTTCTGCAGCGCCCATTGACGATATTCAGGTAATACTGGCTGACCCCCTGTCTAACGAGGAAATGACGGTCATCAAGCGGGGTAATCTGGGAAATGTTGCGTACGGGCAGACAATTCACGGTCTGGCCGGTGCGTTCGAATGCGGCGAGCCGCCTCGCCGCGGCTTCGGACATGCCGTCGTCGCCGTCGGTCGTGGCGCATGCCGCAAGGCCGGCTGATGCTGCGCAGGCTGATAGCAAACGGTTCATTGGACGTCTCCACTGTAACCCCTGAGCGTTTGCACGCTACAAGGGCCGGCGCCTAGACGCCAAGCTTTTTCTTCAAGATCTCGTTCACGGCCCGGGGGTTCGCCTTGCCGCCGGTCTTCTGCATCACCTGGCCGACGAACCAGCCCATGGTCTTGGGCTTCTCCCTGACCTGTTCGACCTGTTTCGGATTGGCGGCGATGATCTCGTCGACGACCGCCTCGATCGCGCCCGTGTCCGTGACCTGTTTCAGGCCCCTTTCCTCGACGATCTTGCCCGGATCGTCGCCGGTCTCGAACATGATCTCGAAGACCTGTTTGGCGATCCGGCCCGATATCGTCTGATCCGAAATCAAGTCGATCAACTCGCCCAATTGGGGCGCAGAGACGGGCGAGGCGGAAATGTCCTTGCCCTCCTTGTTAAGGGCCCCGAAGAGCTCCGTCGTCAGCCAGTTCGACGCGAGTTTGCCGTCGCGGCGCTTGGGGCCCTCTTCGAAGAAGGCGGCCTTCTCCTTGGCCGGGG
>CAZBOC010000326.1:0-3408 GCA_964493225.1 uncultured Caulobacterales bacterium
AAAGATTATAGGCCGTCGAGCCGGCGGGCGTCGCCAGGAGGACGCCGTCGCAGGTCAGGCTATCCATCCGCACGCGGCCGTTCACCGAGATCCTCACCCTCGCGCTCTGGCGGGTCTGCCGGAAAAGCGACACCTCGTTGATTGCGAGCGCCCTTTCCGTCTCCCCCGCCATCGTCGTCACCGTCATTTCCAGCGGATGAATAATTGCGGCTTCGGCGTCGGCGATCCTCTCTTCGAGGCCGTCGAGCTCGTAATTGTTCATCAGGAAGCCGACGGTGCCGCAATTCACGCCATAGGTCGGCTTGTTCGCCCCCATCGCCCCGCGCAGCGTCTCCAGCATGAAGCCGTCGCCGCCCACGGGAACGACGACGTCGGCGTCCTGCGGCGCGACGTTCCCGTATTTTTTCCGCAGCTTTTGGGCGGTCTCCTCGGCGAGAGGCTTGTCGCTCGACAAGAAAGCGAATTTTTTTGCGGCCATGAAAGGTTAAATTCCTGTCGTCGGCTCCAAACGCCGATCGATTCGTCTATTGTGCCGTGATCGCAGGGAGCCGCAACGCCGGAAGGACTTCATGCCCCTAGATCATACGGACGGCCGGGAAAACGGCGCGCTCTTGACGCAATATGAAGGATCGCGCGCCAATTCAATGAAACTCGCCGGGTATTTCAGTCCGGAAGACTGGATGCTGCAGTCGATGGAAGAGGCGAGCCCCATCAAATGGAACCTCGCCCATACGAGCTGGTTTTACGAGACATTCGTCCTGAAGCCGCTCCTTGCGGGCTACCGGTCCTACCATCCGCTCTTCAATTATCTCTTCAATTCCTATTACCAGCAGGTCGGCGACATGCAGCCGCGACCGACGCGCGGAATTCTCTCGCGTCCCTCCGCGGAAGACGTCGTCGCCTATCGCGAGCATGTCGACGCGGGGATGCGCCGGCTGATCGAGGGCGCGACCGGCGACGAAATCCGGGCGCTCCGGCTGCTGATCGATATGGGATGCGCCCATGAAGAACAGCACCAGGAATTGCTCCTGACCGACATCAAACACGCGTTTTCGAAGAACCCGACGGCCCCCGCCGTTTTCAGGGATCGTCCGCGCGGCGCGAGCGAGGGTTCCGGTGTCGACTGGATTTCGTTCGAAGGCGGCCTCGTCGAGATCGGCGCCGACGGCGGTTCCTTCGCTTTCGACAATGAAGGACCGAGGCACAAGGTTTATCTTGCGTCCTACGGGCTTGCGGACCGGCCCGTGACGAACGCGGAATACATCGCCTTTATCGAGGCGGGCGGTTATGACGAGCCTTCGATCTGGCTCGCGGACGGCTGGGCGGCGGTCCAAAGCGAGGGCTGGCGCGCGCCAATCTACTGGCGCCGGCGAGACGGCGTCTGGCGCGAATACACGCTCTTCGGCGAACGTGATCTTGATCCAGCGGCGCCCGTCTGTCACCTCAGCTACTATGAAGCGTCCGCCTATGCGGAATGGACGAGCTATCGTCTGCCCACGGAGTTTGAATGGGAGCACGCCAGCGCCGCGCTTCCCGTCGAGGGCGACTTCCTGCGGAACGCGGAATTCGCTGCGCCCGCGCCGGCCGCCGGCCCGGGCCTGCAGGCGATGTTCGGCGGCGTCTGGGAATGGACCGCGAGCCCCTATGTCGCCTATCCGGGCTATCGCACGCCGGAGGGCGCCATCGGCGAATACAATGGCAAGTTCATGTCCTCCCAGATGGTGTTGCGGGGCGGATCCTGCGCGACGCCGGAAGGCCACATGCGGCGGACCTATCGCAACTTCTTCCCGCCCCATGCGCGCTGGCAGTTCGCCGGCCTTCGCCTCGCCCGCGACGTCTGACGGCGCCGGCTGCGTTTCGGCCGTGCGCGAAGGCGGGAAAACGCTTAGACTGACCGCATAGGCCGTATATGCGGTGAACGGGAGAACTTCGCCATGAACATCCAGGAAAAATCAACCGCCGCCGTTCCGGGAGCCGGGTTGCAGTTGCCGGATCCCGCGAGCCTGCCCTCGTTGAAGGGCGAGGTCTCCGAGGAAGAATGGCGCCTGCGATGCGACCTCGCCGCCACCTATCGGCTGACGGCGCTCTATGGCTGGGACGACATGATCTTCACGCACATCTCGCTGCGCTTGCCGGAAGAAGACGGCAAGGAACGGTTCCTGATGAATCCGTACGGCGTTTTCTTCGACGAGATGACGGCGTCCGCGCTGATCAAGGTCGATGTCGACGGCGCGGTGGTGGGAGATACGCCCTATTTCGGCAATCCGGCGGGGTTCACCATCCATAGCGCCCTCCACATGGCGCGCGAGGACGCCCATTGCGTTTTGCACCTGCACACGCCCTATGGCGTCGCCGTCTCCGCCCAGAAGGACGGGCTGAAGCGCTACACCCAGTTCTCCATGATCGTTCACGACGATCTCGCCTACCATGACTATGAGGGCATCGCGACGGACCTCGACGAGCGCGAGCGGCTCGTCGCGGATATCGGGACCCATGGCTTCATGATCCTCAGAAACCACGGCACGCTGACCGTCGGCGCGAATTGCGCGACGGCGTTCCTGCGCATGTATTTTCTCGAACAGGCCTGCAAGACCCAGATCCTCGCCCAGTCGGACACCAGGGAGCCCCATGAGGAGACGCCGGCGCTCGGCGCCAAAGTCCTGCAGCAGGGCGCCCCGGCGTTCACGCCGGGGATCGGCGACAACCTCGCCTGGCCGGGGCTGTTGCGGAAGCTGAACCGCGAAAACCCGGGCTATGATCAGTAGACGTCTTTTCAGGCTTACTCCTGACTTTTCAGATAGTCGATGATCGCCGCGCGTCGCGCGCTGTCGGGCTCGCCCGGATAGGCCATGCGGTTGCCGCGGATGAAGTCGCCGGGGCTTTCAATATAGGCGTCCAGCGCGGTCTCGGACCAGATGACGCCCGAGGTCTTCAGAGCCTTTGAGTAGGCGAAGCCTTCACGCCGCCCCGCCGGCGCGCCGTAAATTCCGTGGAGGTTGGGCCCGGCGAGCCTGATCCGGCCGTCCGGCGTCGCGGGATCGGCGACGGAGTGGCAGACCGCGCAGGCGCGAAACGCGGTCCGCCCCGCATTTGCGCGGGCGCGCCCCTCGGCCTCGGCGATGTCCGGCGGTGAGGGCGCGTTGCGCCCGCAAGCCGCCGCAAGGATAAAGACCGCGCAGGCGGCCGTCGCGCCGAGGACTGACTTTCCGCGGGGGAGGCGATATCCCATGGCGCATGGGTATCACGCGCGTCGGCCCTTGCAACCGGCCTTGCGGGAGACGGCGGCGCCCTTGAAATCGACGCGCCACTGACGTAGCTGCACGCGTTGGAAGCCCCTATAGCTCAGCTGGTAGAGCAACTGATTTGTAATCAGTAGGTCCGCGGTTCGAGTCCGTGTGGGGGCACCAC
>CAZBOC010000327.1:0-3399 GCA_964493225.1 uncultured Caulobacterales bacterium
TCGACGGCCATATGGATGCGCAATTTGATCAGGTCCTCAATCATGTTAGTGAATGCGGCGAACAAATCAGCCGCCCAATACAAGTGCTGAGGAAATACAATCTGGTCGAATGCCCGAATAGCGAATGCGCCAATGAATGGCGCGTGGTTGCCGAAGAGGGCAAGGCAGTCTGGAAAGATGCGCTTGATCGTGCGCCCTGTCCTTCCTGTGGGTTTGGCATCATTGTGAGAAACGAGGATTACGCCTTTTTCAGAGATGAAATTTCCAAAAGTCGGAAGATATTTCGCGCTGGCAATGACCTTTCAAAAAACATGATGTGCCTCAACCCGGAATGTTCAAACAGCATCGAGCTCTATTTGACCTACCAATACCGGAATAAGCAGTAGCTTGGGTTTATTTGCTTTTTTTGCTTGCATTGCATGTCAAAGCCTGACGCATTGTTGTTTATTTATTCTCATGTAAAAATAGGTTCAAAAACGATTCGGCAGGAATGATGGTGCACTAAGCGAAGCACAATGCACCATCAATCGTCTGGGCCATTCGACATAGTTGATGGTGGAATACGCTTCGCTAATCCGCCCTTCGGGCGCTCGGTGCTAATGTCTCCTTTGAGGATAAACCTGCCGTTCGTTTGCTCCTCATCGTCCGACTGTAAAGGACCAAGAATTGCCGGTTGCCGGCAAAAGGTTCCAGCCTCGCTATTCAATCGCCCGCCTCAACCATTCACCGCGCGTTTGGTGCGTTGCTCCTTCGGCGCGTCCGGGCCGCCCTGTTGGCTGCGGTCGTCATGCTTGCCGGTCTTGCCGGCGTAGAAGGCCTTGATCTCTTCGAGGTCCGCCCCATAGTCGCCCGTCGTATGGAGGAGGCCGCCGACGCCGCCGGTCTTCGACGGATAATCGAGGAACCCCAGCGCGATGGGGACGCCCGCGCCGTCGGCGATGTGGTAGAAGCCGGTCTTCCAGTAGCGGGTCTTCGCGCGCGTGCCTTCCGGCGGGATGGCGACGAGGAGATCGTCCGCCTGCGCATATACGTCGACCATCTGGGAGACGACGTCGTTCGATTTCGACCGGTCGATGGGAATGCCGCCGAGGGCGCGCATGAGACCGCCGAAGGGCGGCTTGAAAAGACCGTCCTTGCCCATCCATTTCAGATCGACGCGGTAATAAAACGCGACCGCCAGCATCAGCGGCAGGTCCCAGTTGGTCGTGTGCGGCGCGGCGATGACGACCATCTTGCGGTCGGCGGGCATGTCGCCCTCGACGCGCCAGCCATTCAGGCGGTAGACGCCGAGGATCGCCGCGCGCGCCGCCTCGTAAAGCGCTCCGCGCCGCGCGCGCGTCAGGGGCGCAGGCGGGCCGGGCCTATTCAACGCCGTAGCGCTCGACGTCGAACCCTTTCGCGCGCAGCATGGCGGGTACGGATTTCTCGCCTACGAGGTGGCCGGCTCCGACCGCTACGAGAACGCGTCCCCGGCCGGCCATGATATCGGCGATATCTTCCGCCCACGACTTGTTTCGGTCGACGAGGAGCGCGTCATAGACGGACGGGGCGAGATCGCGCATCGACGCGTTCATCATCTCGTCGATCGCGGCCGCATCCCCGTCGCGCCACGCCGCAAAGAGGGCGTTGAACTGTTCGTCCTGCGCCTCCCACTCCTCGAGCGTGAAGCGCAGGAGACTGAGCTCGGTCTCGCGGTCGAGGCCCGTGAAAAGCGCAAGCTGTTCTTCGACGGTCTCGAAAAATCCAAGGTTCCGTCCGCGCAGGCGCGCCTCTTTCAGGAGCACGGTCTCAACGCCCGAGGCCGGGTCAAAGCCCCTGGAGATGATATATTGCACCGTGAGATTGAGAAACGCCTGCCAGGGCCGCATCGTGTTCACCGCCTCGAACGGCAGGCCGACCTCGGCCGACACCGCCTCGAGCTTTTCCGCCTCCGCGGGGCTCAGAAGCCGGGAGAGCTTCTCTCCGGCGGGCAGAAAGCCCGACCTCATCAGGGTGGAGAGCGTCTTCTGTTGCGCTTCGGGCGTGTCGACCTCCGCTTCGAAATACAGGGTGTCCGCCGCGTCGATCGCCGCGGCGAGGGGATCGGAGCGCCAGTCGAGGTCGGGGGGAAGGATGTGGAACGTTCCGAGAAGCCAGATCTCGCTGTCTTCGTCCGCGAGGCGCCACATGGGCGGCGTCGCCCGGCCTTCGGCTTCGAGGGCCGGCGGCGCTTCCGTCGCGATCTCCTGCTCAGGCGTCGCCGCGCGGGGACCGTCGGCGAGCGCGCTCACTATCAAAATGAAGGAAGCGGCGAGCGTCGTCAGGCCGACGCGCCTGCGAATCGGGATCATGGAGCCTCCGGTTTCCAGCGTGGCTGCGGTCCCGACCATATCGTCTTTCGCGGCCTTGGCCATAGCGGGCGGGCGTCTCCGGCCGCCGAACGCTGAGGCGCCGCCCGCCGCCGCCCCGATCCCTCTGGATTTACGGCGCGTTAATGTGCAAGTTCGATCTTTCGGCGATCGGCCGCCGCCGGCGACGCGCGCGCCGGCGACGCGCGCGCCGGCGGGGCGGGGTCGCTCGGAAGGGTGAGAGGGAGGCGCTATGTCGCGGAACAAGAAGGACGCGACGCCTGACAGGGTGTGGTTCGCGCTCGGCCTCGCCATGGCCGTCTGGGCGGCTATATTCGTCGTCCTGTCTGCTTTCTTCTTCTAGCCTGCCGCGCGTTCCGGGCCGCGTGAGGAAAATCGGGAGGCCCTGCGGGCGCGCGCCCGCATGCGCCCGCCTCAGCAAGCGCCTTTGCGCAGCAGGACGACGCCGAAGGTGCGCAGGATGATGTCTGCGTCGCGGAGCAGCGAAAGGTTTTGCGCGTAATCGGCGTCGAGCGCGACCCGCTCCTCGTAGCTCAGATCGTTGCGGCCGCTGACCTGCCAGAGGCCGGTCACCCCCGGCTTGCACTGCGTGTAAAGGGCGAGTTTTTCGCCGTATTTCGGCGCTTCCTTCGCCGTGATCGGACGCGGGCCGACAAGGCTCATCTCCCCGCGCAGGATGTTGAGAAACTGCGGCAATTCATCGAGGCTCGTCTCGCGCAGAAACTTGCCGACGGCGGTGACGCGCGGGTCGTCGCGCAGTTTATGGTCGCGCTCCCATTCGGCGCGCGCTTCCGGATCGGCGGCGAGAAGCGCCTCGAGGCGCGCCTCCGCGTCGGGAGCCATCGTTCGGAACTTCAGGCAGCGGAACGTCCGTCCGCCGAGGCCGATCCGCTCATGGGCGAATATGACAGGTCCATTCTGCAAGGCCAGGATCGACGCGATGACGACCATCAGCGGGCCGAATATGACGAGGCCGGCAAGGGCCGCTGCGAAGTCGACGGCGCGCTTGCCCGCCGCTAGCGCGCCGGCGGCCGCGCCGGTGCGTTGCGTC
>CAZBOC010000328.1:0-3390 GCA_964493225.1 uncultured Caulobacterales bacterium
GCCGTGTCTCAGTCCCAGTGTGGCTGATCATCCTCTCAGACCAGCTATAGATCGTAGCCTTGGTAGGCCGTTACCCCACCAACTAGCTAATCTAACGCGGGCCGATCCTTCAGCGATAAATCTTTCACCCGGAGGTCGTATACGGTATTAATTCAAGTTTCCCTGAGCTATTCCGTACTGAAGGGTACGTTCCCACGCGTTACTCACCCGTCTGCCACTATATCGTTCGACTTGCATGTATTAAGCCTGCCGCCAGCGTTCGTCCTGAGCCAGGATCAAACTCTCAAGTTGAGTTTGGGACCTGATCGCCGGGAGGAATGGTCCCGGCGCTCGTCTCGACGCTTAACGTTCGGACATTACCGACATCGCTTTCGCGATGCCTGCATCTGTCTGTCGCAAAACCAAACCCCGAATGAACGGAGTCGATTGGTTTTACTTTTGAAAAACGTCAGAGACGATCAGATCCAAAGGATGTCCTCAAAAGCCTGTCGGCCCCCGAGAAACAAATCGCTGGAACGTCGCCGCCCACGTTTCTCTTCCTCAATATTCACTTTTCAAAGAACCCGGCCCCGCCAGCGAGGCCGCGAACGGCGCGCCGGTAAAGCCTTCGACTTAACACGGCGTTAACCGCAAAAAAGCCGACAAAAAACCGACGTTCCCGAGACCGCCAAAAGAGCGAATTTTCGCCCTGGCGGCCGTCCCGGCCGCGTCGGTGAGGCGCGGATGTAGTCTCGTATCCCGCCCCTGTCAACGCCGTTTCTGAACTTTTTTTGACACCAAAATTCGGCTGAAACCGCCGTCAGAAGTCAAAAAAACTCGATCGCCGCCGAAGCAACGCCAGAGCGCCCAGAAAAACGCTGAGAAGCACCATTTATAGCAGCGTTCTCCGGTCGACAAGTCCTTTTTCGCCTGCAGAACGCATTTTTCGCGCGCGCCAAGGCGATTAACAAGGCCAATAGAGCGCGAAGCGGCGGGCGGCGCGCGCGTCTTGTCGGAAATCAGCCCTAATGGCGCGGCGCCCGCCCCTTTTTCGCCCGTCACGCGAGCGGGTTCACTCCTCGGGCTGAGACCGCTCGCATTGCCGCGGACGGGCGGCGGCCGCGCAGCGCCAAAAACGGGCGCGCGCCGGCGCCAGTGATACCGCGCCGCTGAACGCCCCGTCGGGGGCGGTCGATATCGGAAACGCAATGCGCCGCAAGCATCTTTCCATCGCCGCAATCCTCCGCATACTAACGTCGCCTGGCATTGGGGTCCGCGCACAGGCGGCCTGCGATCCGACAGGTTCAGTGGGCGGAAGTTTCAGCATCGAGGGGCTTCTGCGCCCGTCTCCGGCCCTCGCCCCCGTTTGGTCGACATCGTGACCTTCGCCGGCCGCATTGCATATCCTCGGGTCGCGCCCGAATAGGGGCGCGCTTGCGCATGGATTTCGTTCGCGGGCGGGTCGTCGGCCGCGGGGCGCCGCGTCGGGGTTTAGATTGATGCGCCTGCGGTCCCCGTGGTATCCGGCGGGAATGCAGTCCCGTTACGAACCCACACCGGCGAGGCGGCCGGCGGACCGATCGCCGCGCAGGCGCGCAGGATCGGCGTTCGCCGCGGATACGCCATGATCGACGACGCCAATCGTGCGCAGAAACCTCCTGCGCCGGCGACCATCGGGCTGGCGCTCGGCGGCGGCGTCGCGCGCGGATGGGCCCATATCGGCGCCCTGAAACGCCTTGAAGCGATCGGCGTGCGACCGGAAATCGTGTGCGGAACATCCGTCGGCGCCCTTGTCGGCGGGTTCTGGCTCGCCGGGGCCCTGCCCGATCTGGAAAACTGGGCGCGAGCCCTGACGAAAAGACGCATGCTGACATATTTTGACCTGATGCTGAACGGGTCAGGCCTCATGGGCGGGCGGCGTCTTCAGAAAGCAATGCGCGCCTATCTAAACCACACGCTCATTGAGGACCTGCCCGAGCGCTTCGTCGCCGTCACCGCGGAACTCGCCACCGGCCACGAGACCTGGATCATGGACGGGGATCTCGCGGATGCAATCGAGGCGGCCTATGCGCTGCCCGGCGTATTTCCGCCCCAGAACCGCGGCGACCGCTGGCTGATCGACGGCGCGCTTGTCAATCCGCTCCCCGTGTCCGTTTGCCGCGCCTTCGGAGCGCGTCTCGTGATCGCGATCGGTCTGCATGCGGACGCATTCGGGCGCGCCTCGCTCATGCGGCGGGAGAAATACGAGGCCGAGCCGCCGCCCAAGATCATCGACATCCAGACGGAAAGTCGCCCGGGCCCGCTGCGGAATCTCATGCTCCGTCGCCTCTTTCAGCCGAGCGACGCGACGCCCGGCCTCGGCTCGGTGATGATGGCGTCTTTCAACATTGTAATGGACCGTGTCACCCGGTCCCGGCTCGCCGGCGATCCGCCGGACGTGCTGATCCTGCCGCGGGTCGGCCACGTATCCTTGCTGGATTTCGATCGGGCAGACGAATTGATCGCGCTTGGCGCAGCCGCCGTCGACGATGCTCTGCCGCAGATCGAGCAGGCGATGGTCCAGCTCACATAAGTATTAAAACATGGTCAGTCGAAATCCGGGTCAAGGTCGGTTACGTACCGCAACGTTAGCAACCTTAACGGAGACTATAATAATGTTCCTACGTTCCCTCGCGGCTCTCGGCGCTGCCGTTTCCATCGCCATGGCGCCCGCCGTCGCCGGTGAGTACGACAAAAAAGAAGCTATGAAAGCCGACATCGTCGACACGGCCGTCGCCGCCGGCGACTTCAACACTCTCGTCGCCGCCGTCCAGGCCGCCGGTCTGGAAGAAACCCTCCGCGGCGAAGGTCCGTTCACGGTCTTTGCGCCGACTGATGAAGCATTCGCCGCTCTGCCGGAAGGCACGCTCGAAGAACTGCTGAAGCCGGAAAACAAAGACAAGCTCGCCGGCATCCTGACGTATCACGTCGTGGCCGGTAAGACGAAGTCGAAAGACCTCGCCGGCAAGACCGTTTCTGTCGCCACGGTCAACGGCCAGGAAGTCAATGTCGACGGTTCGGACGGCGTCATGGTCAACGGCGCGAAAGTCGTCAAGGCCGACATCTACACGTCGAACGGCGTCATCCATGTCATTGACACGGTTCTTCTGCCTAAAGACGAAAGCCAGATGTAAGAGCATCGCGCTCTCGCATGGGCCGGCGCAGTATGCGCCGGCCTTTTTTTTACCCGGTTTCAGCGCGCGTCCGGCGCCTGTCGCCGCACTGCCGGCGCGCTCGTGCGTTCGCCCGTCAGGCGTGACCTCGCCGCGGGAACCGCGCCCGGGACCCGCGCCAGGGACCCTCGCCCGGGACCCGCGCCCGGGACCCGCGCCCCGATGCGGAGCGCCAAACAACCCGCGGGTCCGCCCCCTT
>CAZBOC010000329.1:0-3389 GCA_964493225.1 uncultured Caulobacterales bacterium
AACAACATCGTTCTGATCGACACCTACCAGCACCTGCGCAAGCGCGGCCTCGCCGTGGAGGACGCCGTCGTGCGCACGGCCGCCCAGAGGTTGCGACCCGTGCTGCTGACGACGGCGACAACGATTCTCGGGCTTCTGCCGATGGTGTTCGAACTGAACGTCGACTTCGCGGCTGGCCTGATCGGACGCGGCAGCGCCGTTTCCGACTGGTGGGTTCTGTTGTCCTCGGCGATCGTTTACGGCCTCGCCTTCTCAACACTGCTGACGCTGGTTCTGACGCCGGTCCTCCTCGCGGCGCCGTCGGTGATCAGCCGACGGTCCCGGACGAAAAAGCCGGCCGACGTCGAGCGTCCGACGGCGCCGGCGCAGGAGACTTTCGAACGCCCGCGCCGTCACGCGGCGGAGTGATCGCCCGGCGGAGGCGCGAAAGGTTCCGCCGGGCCGGCGCGTTATGCGGCGGTTTCGCGTCGTGTTCTGAAGCGCGCGCTGTCTATGAGGATTACGAGAACCGTCCCCCCGTAAACCGCTGCGACGGACAGCGGCAGCCAGGTCAGCCGCGCCTCGGGATAGACGAGCCAGATGAAAAGGACGACGCCCGCGCGAATGATGGCGTGGGACGAATAGATCAGGACGCGGCCATAGGACCATCCGATGACGGGCCAGTGAGCCGACATGCCGATCGCCAAAATCAGCGGCACGAGTTCGGGTCCGGCCTGCACGGCGCCGGCGATCATGGGCCAGAACAACAACATGCCGACAAACGCCGGCCCGACGACGCCGCTGACGGCTGTGCGGTCCTTCATGAAGGGATTGTTGAAGAGCCTCGCAAGAAGGAGGGCGAGCGGGAAAATCGCGCCGGATGCGAAAAAGGCGAGCAGCGCCCAGTCGGCGAGGCCGAGCCCATAGCCGGCCAGCCCGAGGACGAGCCAGTAGATCAGTCCCGCAAGCGGTACCGGAAAGCCGCCGCGCAGACGCCCGTAACTCGCAAGCCGCTCGCGTTTCAGCGCCTTGGCCAGGTCTGCGTCAGCTTCAAGAGTGCTCATGGCGGCTTACCCCTTCCCAACCCAGGATCGGCGTTGGAGCCGCCCACGCCTCGCGGATGACAGGCGCGATCCCATGCGCGGTTTGCCGCTACCGCCCATTTTCTTCGTCTTCGCTCGGAACATCGAAAATCTGGCCCGGGTAGATCAGGTCGGGATCGCGGATCTGGTCGGCGTTCGCCTCATAGATGACCGTATACTGAAAGCCGCTGCCATAGGCGCGCCGCGCGATCCGCCAGAGACTGTTCCCGGGCTGGACCACGACCTTGCCGTCGCGGAAGTCGATCTCGCTTGCGGTCGCCCGTTCGAAGGGGAGCTCGATTGCGTAGGCCGGCCGGCCGTTTTCGTCGAGCTGGACGACATGGAGCGTGTAGACCCCCGGCGCCATCGACGCGACCATCGACCAGCGTCCGTTCTCGTCGGCCGTCGCCTGATTGACGAACTGACGGTTCGCGAAAATCTGAACGACGCGGGACGGCTCGGCGCCTCCGGAAAAGATCACGCTGCCGGAACCGTCGTAGTCGATCGCGTCGAGCGAAAGCGGTCCGAGCCCGGCGCCGGCGTCGCGCGGGTCCTGCAAGACCTCGGTGGCGCCCCCGGGCGTCGTGCGCAGGACGAGCGGCCGATCGCCCTCCCGGTCGGGCACGTAAATGACGATAGTCTCGTCGGAGCGAACGGTGAGGCCGTCGACGGTCGTCATCTCGAGGCTCAACTCGACCGGCCCGGCGTCGAGGGGCGTGTCGACCGTCAGCGCCCACGAACCGGAGGAATCCGCCGTCTCGCTGGCGATTTCCTCGCCGTTTGCGAAGACGGTCACGCTCGCTCCCGGCTTGGCGCGTCCCGCTATCACGGCGTAGCCGTTGCGATCGACACGGACGATATCGAAAGCCGGCAGGGCGGGTTCGGCCGGCTCCTCCTCGACGGCGGGCGCGGGCGGGGGCTCCGGCGCGTCGCTATCGGGGGCCGTGGTCGGCGCTGGCTCGGCCGCGTCCTCGCCCGCATTGAATCGCTCGAAGGCGCGCCAGCCGATAAAGCCTAGAATAATCAGTAGAACGAAGATAATGACGACGCGCATCTTGATCCCCTTGTTTCCAGTCCGCCCAAATTAACTTTACCCACAGGGTATTGCGCGTACAATGGCGCAAACAAGGAAAATCCAATTAACCCTATGAAATCACTGTGCATTTATTGCGGCTCGCGGATCGGCGACGATCCTGGCTTCCGCGCGGTCGCCGAAGAGGTGGGCCGCGAAGCCGCCCGGCGCGGCGTGCGCGTCGTCTATGGCGGCGGCAAGCTCGGCCTGATGGGCGCGACGGCCGGAGCGGCGCGCGACGCCGGCGGCGCGGTTTTCGGCGTGATCCCCGAATTCCTCGTGGAATTGGAGGGCATTCTCGACGGCGTCGATCACAAGATCGTCCAGACCATGCACGAGCGTAAAATGCTCATGTTCGAGGAGAGCGACGCCATTCTGACGCTTCCAGGCGGTATCGGCACGCTCGAGGAGCTGATCGAGACCGTGTCCTGGGCGCGGCTTTCCCTACACCAGAAACCGATCATGGTTCTCAACGTCGACGGATTCTGGTCGCCGCTGAAGGCGCTTTTCGAACACCTGGTCGAGCGCGGCTTCGCCGCACGCGAGCTCGTGAACGATGTCGCCTTCGTCGATACGGTCGAGGACGTCTTTGCGCGTTTCGAGAAACGGCTCCTGCGCAACGTCGTCTAGGCGCGGTCGCCGCGTAGTCTCGCGCGGGCCTTTTTTGAGCCGATAAGGGCGAACAGCGGCCCCATCTCCGGCCCGGTCCGCCGCCCGGTGAGCGCGAGCCGCAGCGGCATGAAAAGCGCCTTGCCTCTGGCGCCGGTCTTTTCCCTGACCGCAGACGCGAAGTCCGACCAGCTTTCCTCCGTTAGCGGATCGTCCGGCACCAGCGCGGCGGCGGCCGCGGCGAAGGCGCCGTCTTCGATGACCGGGCTGATTTCGCCTTCGACGATCCCGCGCCACTCGGCGGCCTCCTCCAGTCTCGTGACGTTGCCGCGCACGGCGCGCCACAGCGCCTCGCCGACGCCGAGCGGCCGCAAGCGCTCGGCGGCGGCCGCATAGTCCGTGCCGTGGAGCAGTTTCGCATTCAGGGCGTCGAGATCGGCCGGGTCGAAACGCGCGGGCGCGCGGCCCGCCGCCTCGAAGGAAAAACTCTTCGCCAGCGTCATCAGGTCGGGTTCTGCGACGACGGGATCGGCCGTGCCGAGACGGGCCAGAAGGCTGGTGATCGCAGCGGGCTCAAGGCCCGCCTCGCGCATCGCCTCGACGGAAAGCGAGCCGAGGCGCTTTGAAAGCCCCTCGCCGTCCGCGCC
>CAZBOC010000330.1:0-3374 GCA_964493225.1 uncultured Caulobacterales bacterium
CGATCTGCGCATCGTCGCCGAGGACTTCGCCCTCTCGAAATCCCGCAAGCGCGTCCTGTCGAAGAACGCCGATCTCGTCCGCCGCGTGCACAGGCCGCAGGCGACCTCCGAACAGTTCTCGGTCCTGCGCGGCTATCTCGACGCGCGCCACGGGGACGGGGGCATGGCGGACATGACCGTCCTCGATTACGCCTCGATGGTCGAGGAAACCTCCGTGGACACCTTCATCGTCGAATATACCGAACGCGCCGAACAGGGCGAAGAGCGCCTACTCGCCTGCGCCCTGACGGACCGGCTGACCGACGGGCTTTCCATGGTCTACAGCTTCTTCGAGCCGGACGAAGCCGCCCGCAGCCTCGGCCAGTTCATGATCCTCGATCACGTTGCGCTCGCCGCGGAGCTTTCCCTGCCCTATGTCTATCTGGGCTACTGGGTGGCGGGCTCGGATAAAATGGAATACAAACGCCGCTTCCAGCCTCTGGAAAAACTGACCAGCGGGGGATGGGTGCGCATGGATCGCGAGACCTGAACGGCGCGAACGTCCCCGGCGACGTCAAGGCTGCGTCAATGCGGCGTCAAAGACGACACGCGGCGGATTGATCCGCAAACGGATGTGCAAGAGGGGCGAACACAAGAGCCTATGTCGCAGAAACCGGTCCCAAGGCGGCGCTTTCTCGCAGGCGGCGCCGTCGGCGCAGCCACGCTCCTTTCGGCCTGCGACTGCGGCGATCCGGCGGCTCTCGACGCAGCGGGCGCGCCGCAAAGACGGCGCGAACTGAAAATGGTGACGACGTGGCCGAAGGATTTTCCGGGGCTCGGCGCCGGCGCGGAGCGCCTCGCGCAGATGATCACCGACATGAGCGGGGGCGCGCTTCGCGTCGACGTTTATGCGGCGGGCGAACTCGTGCCGCCCTTCGAATCATTTGACGCCGTGTCCACGGGTGCGGCCGACCTTTATCACGGCGTCGAATATTACTGGATCGGCAAGTCGCCGGCCTTCGCGTTTTTCACCGCCGTGCCGTTCGGCATGACTGCGCCGGAAATCATGGCGTGGACGGAGTTCGGCGGCGGCCAGGAACTCTGGGACGAACTCGCCGCGCGCTTCAACGTCAAGCCCTTCGCGGCCGGCAACACGGGCCACCAGCTCGCCGGCTGGTACAAGAAGGAGATCAACTCCCTCGACGATCTGAGAGGCATGAAGATCCGCATGCCCGGCCTCGGCGGCGAGGTCCTGCGCCGCGTCGGCGCCTCGGCGGTCGCGCTCTCCGGAGACCAGATCTATCAGGCCCTGCAGAACGGCCAGATCGACGGCACCGAATGGGTCGGCCCCTGGAACGATCTCGCTTTCGGTTTTTATCGGGAGGCGGACTATTACTACTGGCCCGGCATCCACGAGCCCGGCGCCCAGGCGAGTTGCGGCGTCAATCTCGACCTGTGGGAAGATCTGGACCTAAAGGAACGCGCAATCATCCGCAACGCCTGCCTTGCGACGAATGCGCGGATGCTCGCCGATTTCGTCCACAACAACGCGCTCGCCCTTCGTCAACTGACGGAACGCCACGGCGTCCAGCTTCGCCGGATGCCGGACGATGTCCTGGAGGCTCTCGCGGAGGAAAGCAAAGCCGTGCTTGAGGAAACGGCGCGGAGCGACGACCTGACCGGCCGCGTCTACGAAAGCTACAAGTCCTCGCTGGCGCGCTCCGGGGAATGGGGTCGAATCTCGGACGAAGCCTACATGGCGGCGCGCCGCCGCGCGTTCGCGCTGTAATGCTCTCCCTCCTCGGCGACGGACTCGTCTGGATCGCCGCGGTTGCGGCGCTGCCCGTCATGGCGCTGCCGCTGGCGGCTCATCTCGGGCGCGGCGACAGGCTCGGCGCGGCGATCATCTGGCTCCTTGCGTCGGCGGGCGTCGCGGGCGCCGGGACGCTTTTCGCGCACCTCGCCGTCGATCTCGCCGGTCCGCCGCTCGATGCGCGCCTCGCCTTCTGGCTCGCCGCAAGCGCCGCGCTCATCGGGGCTGCGAACCTCGCCGCGCCCCCCGCCGCGCTCGTCGCGCGGGCAGCCTCCACTTTCGCCGGCTTGACAAAAGGCGTCGGGCGGGCGGCGACGTGGCTCGTCATCGCCATGGCGCTCGTGCAGTTCGCCGTCGTCGTCATGCGCTACGTCTTCGGGATCAACTTCATCTGGATGCAGGAGAGCGTGACCTACATGCATGGCGCGGTCTTCCTCGCCGCCAGCGGCTACGCGCTCCTGACCGACGACCATGTCCGGGTCGACATTTTTTACCGGGAGGCGCCGGCGAAAAGAAAGGCGCTGGTCGATCTTCTGGGGACGTACCTTTTTCTCTTTCCCTTCTGCCTTCTGATCCTCTGGACCGCGAGCCCCTATGTCGGGCAGGCTTGGGCGGTGCAGGAAGGCTCGCCTGAGCAGTCGGGGATCCAGGGCGTCTTTCTGCTGAAAAGCCTGATACCGATCTTCGCGCTTCTCCTCGCAATGGCGGGCTTTGTCACGGCCGCGCGCGCCTGCGAAACGCTGAAGGGCGCGCGGCCGTGACCGACGCCCTGTGCCTTTGCGCCGCCGCTGGCTGGCTCGATCTCGCCATGGTCGCGACCCTCGTGATCGCGCTTCTCGCCGGATACCCCGCGGCGTTCAGCCTGGCTGGCGTCGGGATCGTCTACGCGGTCATCGGGCTTTCCATGGGCGTATTCGATCTCAGTTTCGTTCGGCCCCTGCCCCAGCGGGTTTTCGGCGCGGTGACCAATACGACGCTGATCGCCGTGCCGATGTTCATCCTCATGGGCGTGATCCTCGAGAAAGCGCGGATCGCGGAGGAATTGCTGGACGAGATGGCGAAGCTTTTCGGCTCCCTGCGCGGCGGGCTCGGCGTATCGGTGACGATCGTCGGCGCCCTCCTCGCCGCCTCCACGGGGATCGTGGGCGCGACCGTCGTCACGATGGGCCTACTCAGCCTGCCGACAATGTTGCGCCGCGGATACGACCCGGCATTCGCGGCCGGCTCGATCGCTGCGGCCGGCACGCTGGGGCAGATCATTCCACCCTCGATCGTCCTCATTCTTCTCGGCGACGTGATCTCCAACGCCTACCAGAAAGCGCAACTCGAACAGGGCGTTTTCGCGCCGGAGACCGTCTCGGTCGGCGATCTCTTCGCCGGCGCGCTGATCCCCGGCCTCCTCCTTGTCGGGCTCTATCTCGCCTGGCAGGCGTTCGTCGCCGCCACGCAGCCGCGCAAGGCGCCGGCGATCCCGGCCGAGGAGATGGGCTCTCGCGCCGAGGTCTGGCGCGCCGCGATGAAGACGTTGCCCCCGCCGCTCCTGCTCATCATCGCCGTGGGGGGGGCGAGGCGCGGAGGCGGC
>CAZBOC010000331.1:0-3369 GCA_964493225.1 uncultured Caulobacterales bacterium
CCTGCGCGGGTGTAGCGCGCGATGTTCGCCGGAGACGTGCGCACGTAATTGAGGGGATCGAGGCCGATCTGTCCCACCGTGCCGATATTCGAGCGGAACGTGCCGGGGCCCAGCAGCGGGAAAAACGTGTAGGGTCCGGCGGGCACGCCCCAGACGGCGAGCGTCTGGCCGAAATCCTCGGAATGGGCCGGAATGCCCAGTTCCGCGGCGGGATCGGCGAAGCCGCCGGCCCCGATTGTCGAATTCACGACGAATCGCGAGAGCGTCTGTCCGGCGCGAGCGAACTCGCCTTGCAGAACGTCGTTCACGAAAATCCCCGGAGAGCGCAGATTGGCGAGAAATTTCCGCAGGCCCCGACGGCCTTTTGTCGGGGTGACGGCCCGATAGCCCTTTGCCGCGGGCACGAGGAAGTTGTCGTCGATAAAGATGTTGACCGCGAACATCCGCCTGTTGAACCCCTCCCAGGGGTCGGCGACCGATCCGTTCCGGGGCTCTATGAATTCGGACGTGTCCACTTCCGGCTCGAGCGTGCCGGAGATCTGCGCGATCGAAGTGTAGATCTGGGCGCGCGCAGGCCCCGCGGCCGAGACTGCAACGGCGGCGAGCGTCGCAGCGGCGGGCCGGGTCAGCCCCTTCAACAGTTTCTTCACGGCAAACACGTCCCCTCGATCAGCGGCCATCGGCTAGGTCTGTGATATGGCGATTGTTTGGTGATCTGAAGCCCCAAAATTGCGCGAGAACCACCCGGGGCTCCCCATTTCCCGCACAAATCCGAGTGATCTTCGCCGCGGACGGTCCTGTCGCCCGAATCGAGGCGCGCGCGGAGGCGCCGCTTGCAGATTATATAAAGATATGTTTATATCTGACATGCTATTAGGCAGGCGACGATGCTGGACGGTACGCTGAACATTTTTCGCGCAGTCGGCGAAGAGACGCGCCTTCGCATTATGGTGCTGCTTTTGAGGGGCGAATTGACGGTGACCGAACTGACCCAAATTCTTGGTCAGAGCCAGCCGCGGGTCAGCCGGCACCTGAAAATTCTGGCCGACGCCGGGCTTGTCCAGCGCTATCGCGAAGGCTCGTGGATGTTTTATCGGGCGCAGAACGTCAGCGGGGCTCGCTCCGACGAGGCCGATATCGGGGCTGTCGTCGGCGCCATTGGAGCGCTCGGCGAGTGTTCCGACCGCCTGAGCGCACGCGACCGCGATCGTTTCGAGCAAAGCCGCCGGGCCCGCGCCGCCGCCGCCGCCGCTTATTTTGAGGATAATGCGGCGGACTGGGACGAATTGCGCAAGCTTCATCTTCCCGAACGCGATATTGAAGCGCGCATGCGCGATCTGATCGGGGACGAGCCGGTCCGCCTTTTCGTCGACATCGGGACGGGGACGGGGCGCATGCTTGAACTCTTCTCCGGCTGCTACGAGGCCGGGGTCGGTTTCGACTTGTCGCGCGAAATGCTCGCGGTGGCGCGCGCCAATCTCGACCGCGCCGGCGTCGCCAACGCCCAGGTCCGCCATGGGGACCTCTTCGCGCTGCCGCTGGAGACCGGAGCGGCGGACGTCGTTTGCATCCATCAGGTCCTCCACTTTCTCGCCGAGCCCGGCGCCGCGGTCCGCGAGGCGGCGAAATTCCTCGCCCCAGGCGGGAGGCTCCTGATCTCTGATTTCGCGCCGCACGAGCTGGAATTCCTGCGCGAGACCCACGCGCATCGTCGCCTCGGATTTTCCGACGGCGAGGTCGCTGAGTGGTGCGCGGCCTGCGGTCTCGATCTCGCCGAGACGGTGACGTTGTCGCCGGACGAGGGGCAGGCGGAAAAACTCACCGTGAAAATCTGGTTGTGCCGGACACAATCGTCCGTGCAGGTCCTGAACGCGCGCGCGAGGGAGCACGGGCGCGCGTACCGTTTAAAGGGAGCCGCGACCCATGTCTGAACTCCACGTCTCGTTTGAATTCTTCCCGCCGAAGACGGAGAGCATGCAGTCGCGGCTCTGGCGTGCTTTGGAGAAACTGAGCCCGCTCGGCCCCGACTTCGTGTCCGTGACCTATGGCGCGGGAGGCTCGACGCGCGAGCGCACCCATGAGACCGTCGCGCGCATCACGAGGGAGAAGAGCCTCAGCGTCGCCGCGCACCTGACCTGCGTGGCTGCGACGCGCGCGGAAGTCGACGCGGTCCTGCGCGAATACTGGGCGGCCGGCGTCAAACATATCGTCGCCCTGCGCGGCGATCCGCCCGGCGGGGCCGGCGAGGCCTACAGGCCGCACCCCGGCGGCTACGCCAACGCCGCCGAACTCGCGTCGGGCGCGCGCGATATCGCGCCGTTCGAGATTTCGGTCGGCTGCTATCCGGAAAAACACCCCGACTCGCCGTCCTTCGCGGCCGATATCGAGATGCTGAAACGCAAGGTCGACGCCGGCGCCACCCGGGCAATCACCCAGTTTTTCTACGACAATTCCGTGTACTTCAGATATCTCGACGCTGTGCGCGCAGCCGGGGTCGACATCCCCATCGTCCCCGGCGTCATGCCGATCACGAATTTCGCCGGGCTGCGCAAAATGGCCGACGTCTGCGGCGCGACGATCCCCGGCAGGCTCGTGAAGCTGTTCCAGAATCTCGACGACGACCCGGCGACGCGCTCGCTCATCGCTGCGACGGTGGCCGCCGAGCAGTGCCTCGAGCTCGCCGAACAGGGCGTGAAACATTTTCATTTCTACACGCTCAATCGAGACGAGACGGCTTATGCGCTGTGTCTCATGCTCGGCGTGCGCCCGAAGCCGGCGCCCGCCGCCGAGAACGCGAACACGGACGCCGCGGCATGACGAGCCCGACCTTCATCAATATAGGCGAACGGACCAATGTCACCGGGTCGGCTAAATTCCGTAAGCTGATCAAAGAGGACCGCTACGAGGAGGCGCTCGCGGTCGCGCGCCAGCAGGTCGAGAACGGCGCCCAGATCATCGACGTCAATATGGACGAGGGGATGCTCGACGGCGCCGAGGCCATGACGCATTTCCTCCGCCTTATCGCGTCCGAGCCCGATATTTCCCGCGTGCCGATCATGATCGACTCCTCGAAATGGGAAGTGATCGAGGCGGGGCTGCAAAACGTTCAGGGCAAGGCGATCGTCAACTCGATCTCCCTGAAGGAAGGCGAGGACGCGTTTCTTGCCCAGGCGCGCAAGATCATGCGTTACGGCGCGGCCACGGTCGTGATGGCTTTCGACGAGTTGGGCCAGGCCGACACGGCGGACCGCAAGGTGGAAATCTGTGAGCGATCCTTTTCCCTGCTGACGAAGGAAGCGGGATTCAACCCGCATGACGTCATCTTCGATCCCAACATCTTCGCCGTGGCGACGGGCATCGAGGAACATG
>CAZBOC010000332.1:0-3364 GCA_964493225.1 uncultured Caulobacterales bacterium
CGGGAACCTGCGAGACCCTGATCGCGGACGTCAGCGGCGTCGGCGATCTCGACGCGAGCGATCTGAAATGCCAGACCGTGGACGTCGCCCTCTCCGGCGTCGGCGATGCGCGCGTTTACGCCTCGAAAGCCGTTACCGCGCAGGCGACCGGCGTCGGCCGGATCACCGTCTACGGATCGCCGGCGACGGTCGATACGGAAAAGACGTTCCTGTCGCGGGTGACGGTGAAGTAGGGGGACCTTCCTTTCGGCGGCGCGATTCCAGAAGACGATGACCTGCAACGAATGGCGATTCATTGCGAAAGCGGATGTCGAACGAAAACCTTCCCGCATCCGCCTCCCCGCGGCTTGATGGCGCAAAGACGGAGGCCGACAGGCTGACGGCGAAAACGGGCGGTTCTCCGTCGTTGAAAATCAGACGACGGACTAACGCCGCGACCGCGCCCTGATGTAGCGAACCGTTCCCGTGAGCGAGCGCATGACGACCGTATGGGTGTTGACGTAGCCGGGCTCCCACCTGACGCCGTCGAGCATCGTGCCGGTGGTCACCCCCGTCGCCGCAAACATCACGTCGCCCGACGCAAGGTCGCGCAGGCCGTATTTCCGGTCGAGGTCGGCGATGCCGATGCGTTCGGCGCGCGCGCGTTCGTCGTCATTGCGGAAGAGGAGCCGGCCCTGCATCTGGCCGCCGACGCAGCGCAGCGCCGCAGCGGCGAGAACGCCTTCCGGCGCGCCCCCGGAACCGACATATAGGTCGATGCTGGTCGACGGCTCAGTCGTGTGAAAAACGCCGGCGACGTCCCCGTCGGGTATCAGGAACACCCGCGAGCCCATCCGGCGGGCCGCCGCGATGATGTCGGCGTGGCGCTCGCGGTCGAGAACGCACAGCGTGATGTCGGAAGGATCGGCCCCCTTGGCTTTCGCAAGCGAGGCGATGTTGTCCTCGACGCTTTCGTCGAGATCGATGACGCCTTCCGGGTAGCCCGGGCCGCAGGCGATCTTCTGCATGTAAACGTCCGGCGCGTGGAGGAGCGTGCCGCCCTCGGCCATCGCGACCACGGCGAGCGCGTTCGCCATCGCCTTGGCGGTCAGCGTCGTGCCTTCGAGCGGGTCGAGCGCGATGTCGATCCTCGGGCCGCGGCCCGTGCCGACCTTCTCGCCGATATAGAGCATCGGCGCCTCGTCGCGCTCGCCCTCGCCGATGACGACCGTCCCGTCCATTTCCAGCTTGTTGAACGCCTCGCGCAGGGCCGAGACGGCGGCGTCGTCGGCGCCTTCCTTGTCGCCGCGCCCGATCATGGTGGAAGCCGCGATGGCTGCGGCCTCGGTGCAGCGGCCGATCTCCATGGTCAGCACGCGGCTCAGATAGGGTTCATCGCTCATCGCCTGGTCTCCCTCGCCCCCGCCATCTGCGGCAGGACGTTGCCTTGCAAGAAAAAACAACGCCTTGCAAGCCCGTCCGGCGCACCGCGCGATCGCCGGGAAGGCGACGCTTGCCAGCCTCGCGCGAACGGTACCTAATGGCGGCGTAATGGGAAATCATCACCGGGCGCTTAAAGAAACCGCACCCGCCACGTGGCTGACGCGAGATGCAGAAACACGAGATGCAGAAACACGAGATGCAGAAACACGAGATGCAGAAAAGACGCCGCCGCATCGTCGTCCTCCTGGGCGCGGCCGCGGCGGCGGGATGCGCGGCGGAGAGCGCGCCGGAGCCCGGCGACAAGGCCGGTGAGCGGGAAGGATCTGCGCGCGAAGACTTGGCGGACCACCTGCGCGTCGCGAGGCTGAGCGGGCGGCTCGCGGCGAGCCTCGCGCTGTATCGCGCAGGCGCCGCGGAGATGGCCTCCGATCAGCTCGTGCGGCTGGCGAGGAGACCCGGGGCCGACGAGCGCGAGGACTTGCGCGCCGCGGGGATCGAGGCCGCGGCGCTGGCCGGCGCCGCCGAGGCCCTTTACGCGCCGGGACGCGGCGCGGAGGAAAGCGCCCGGCTCGCTGCGATCGAAGCGCGCCTCGCCGAGGCCGCCGACGGCGCGGGCGGCGATCCGGCCGAGACCATCAGCTTTCTGATGGAAAGCCTGCGCAGCGCCTATGCGGAGGCCGTGATCGACGGCCTTGTGGTTGACGGCGCCAAGTATCAGGACGCCTACGGTTTCGCGCTCGTCGCGCGCGATCGCGCCGACGGGCTGGCGGAGCCGGCCCGCGGGCGCACGGCCGCCGCCCTTGACGCGCTGATCGCTCTGTGGGCGGAAGGCCCTGTCCCGGTCAGCGATCCCGCCCGGGCGGAAGCGGTCGCCGAAGGGACCGCCGCAGTGCGCGCCGCCCTCGCCCCCTGACCGCGGCGCTCCTTCCTGACCGCGGCGCTCCTTCCTGACCGCGGCGCTCCTTCCTGACCGCGGCGCCGCTTCTTGACCGCGGCGCCCCCCTCGTATGGCGCGACTCGCCGGGGACGGCGTTAAGTATTTTAACGGGCGTCAAAGACCGCAATTGGCAAGGGCGGCGCGTGCTGCGCCGCCCTTTCAGACTTTTTGTCGGCGTGCGCGCAATCAGGGCTGCGGCAATGGCGGCGCCGTAACGAACGGCTCGACGATATCGACCCAGTCTTCGCTGTTCTCGACGAAGGCCTCCGTCCATTCGAACAGCGGAACGCCGTCGGCGCTCAGCTGATAGTAGATGTCTTCCTCCGGGCAACCGAAGGCGGCGGCGTTCCCGCCTTGAAGCGCCGTGTGGGTGTAGGCGATGAAGCCGAAGCAGAACGGGTTGCCGCCGCTGACGATATAGCGCTTGTAGCGATCCGGGAACGCCGCGTTCACCGGCCCATGCTCCGCATCAAGAATTTGGCGGTAATCGAATTGCGAGATCGGAAAGAACGCCGGGGTTCCGGGCACGTTGGAACTGGCGAAGCCGATATTCGTCAGGTCCCCGTCGGTCTCATAGAACGCCTCGCGGATCGTTGAATCGTTCTCAAGCCGCCACTGGATGAAGCCCGTTTGCTGGCCGAAGGGATCGCAAAGTCCCTGGTCGACGCAGGATTTCGGGAAGAACTTGTCAAACGCCCAGTCCTTCAGGCGCGCGGCCGCCGCGTCGACGAGACTCGTGTCGAGGGCGACGGGGCCCGCGTCGTTGAAGACCGTCAGGTCGATGTGGTTGCCCCACAGGGCGCGGGCGAAGAAGGGCGTGAAGATCGTCGCGCCGACGCCGCCCGCGCTCGACCCCGTCAGGAGAACTTTTTCCGGGCGACGGAAGGTCAGCCGCGCGACTTCCATGCCGGCGCTGAGATTGCGCACGCCCCGGTGGTAGCGCACCGACCCGTCGGCCTCTTCGACGTCATTGTCGCCGATGAAGACCGAGCCGTCGCAATAGGG
>CAZBOC010000333.1:0-3355 GCA_964493225.1 uncultured Caulobacterales bacterium
ATTTCGCACCCGGGCGCGCGAAAATGCGCGCGCGTCGTAAAGTCCGCATGGTCGCCGCCGCCGACGAGAGCCGCCGTGTCGATGCCGGCGCGCGCCTGCGGGCCGTCGAAGGCGAGATCCATTTCGATTCGCGTCAGTTCCGCTCCGGTCGACAGCGCGGTTGCGCGGTAATCCGCGCCCGCCGCCAGCGCAATCTGATAGAGCGCATGCGAAACGCCGCCGGGCATGTCCGACAGGACGGCGTGATCGAGGCGCGCGCCCTCTCCGAGCGCAATTTCGATGAGCGAGGCGTTCAGACTGGACCCCGCTTCGAGCGAGACGGCGAGGCTCGCCTCTGCGCCCGCGCCGATCTTGAGCCGCATCCGGGTGAAACTCGGCCCTGTCGTGCGGCGATCGCGGATCAGAACGGAACGCTCCGGTTTGGCGCCTGGCGCGATGTCGATCGTCACAATCTCGTCCGCGACCGCGACATTGAGCGCGGCGAAGGGGTTCTCGATCGAGCGCGCGGGCGTCGCGGCCGGCTCGCGCGAGACGGTCAGTCCCGACGCGACCGCGCGTTCCGAAAGGGCGGCCCCCTCGTCCGTCAGGCGGATTTCAACAGCGTCGAGCGCCGCGAACGCGCTGTCCTCAATCGTTCCCGAGCGCGCCGCGGGCCCCTCGCTTTCGCGCGCCGCGACGCGAAAATCGGACCAGCGCCAGCCCTCGACGCGCCTGTGCGGCAGGCCGGATCGCGCGAATGCGTCGGCCGCTTCGCGCCGGACGTCGTTCAGACCTTCCCGCGCCGCCAGCGCGGCGTTCAAACTGGCTTCAATCGCCGTCGGGTTCAAAAGCAAACTCCTGGACATTCCGCCTACGCCGCTTCTATGTACTGATCGTATCCGGAGGTTTCAAGTTCGGCCGCAAGCGCCGGGCCGCCCGATTTCACGATGCGCCCGCCCGCCAGAACATGAACGGCGTCCGGCTTTATGTAGTCGAGAAGGCGCTGATAGTGCGTGATCACGAGGAACCCGCGGGACGGGCCGCGCAGCGCATTGACGACGTCTCCGACCATTTTCAGGGCGTCGATGTCCAGCCCGGAATCGGTCTCGTCCATGATGCAGAAGCGCGGCTCGAAGACCGCCATCTGCAGCATTTCCATCCGCTTCTTTTCGCCGCCGGAGAAACCGACATTGAACGGCCGCTTCAGCTTCTCGTCGGAGAGCCCAACGAGTTTCGCCTTTTCGCGGATCAGCTTGAGGAATTCCGCCGCCGAGACTTCCGCCTCTCCGCGCGCCGTACGCTGAGCGTTCAGGGCCGTACGGATGAAATTCATCGTCGCAACGCCGGGTATCTCCATCGGATGCTGAAATGAGAGGAACAAGCCCTTCGCCGCCCTCTCGTCGGGGTCGAGATCGAGAAACGCCTCGCCGTCCAGCGTCACTGCGCCCTGCGTGACCTCGTAATCCGCGCGCCCCGCGATCGTATGGGATAGCGTCGACTTTCCCGACCCGTTCGGCCCCATCACCGCATGCACCTCTCCGGCGGGAGCCTCCAGCGACAACCCTTTGAGGATTTCGTGACCCTCGACGGCCACATGTAGATTTTCGATTTTCAGCATTGCGTTTTCACTCTTTGATTGGACGACAGATTTCTATCCCCGGCCGATTTCTATCCGCGGCCCGCGCCGTCAGGCGACGCCCCTACTTCTTCCCGGCTTGCTCGCGCGCCTTGCGCCTTACGGCGAGGCATTCGATCTCCAGCGCCGCATCCAGCGCCAGTCCTTTCACGGCCACGGTCGTGCGCGCCGGTTTCGGCGACGGCAGCGCGGCCGCATAGGCCGCGTTCATCGCGCCGTAATCAGCCATATCTGCGAGGAACACCGTGCACTTCACGAGATCCGAGAGGTCGGCGTCGAGGGTCCTGAGCAGGGCTTCATAGTTCTTGAAAATCTGCGTCGTCTCAGCGCCCGCGCCCCCGGCGACGAGGGCGCGTCCGTTGACGCGGTCGACGCCCAGCTGGCCCGCCAGGTGAATCACGTCGCCGACGACGACGGCCGCCGAGAACGGAAGTCCCGGATCGAGGGTTGGATCGGTGTAGTGCGTACGATCCCCGCCAGGCGCCTGCGCCGGGGCCGCGACGAAGGCGGGCTCGGCTGTGGCCGCACCGCCGGCGCACGCGGCGGCCATGGCGATAGCGGTAGAGATCAAGTTATTCTGTCTGCGCATTATTCCACCGCCTTCGGCTCGACGATCAGGTACCGCGTCGTCGTCTCGCCGATATTCACCGCCTCATGCCAGGCGACGCCCTCCGAAACCCATGATGCGCCGGAGATCGTCTCCTGCTCGCGCGTACCGGCCTCGTCGGCGATCCGCATAACGCCGCCCTCGAGAATGTAACCGAAATGCGCCGGGTGACGGTGGCGTTCATGGCCCTGGCCGGGCTCGAATGAACAGATAAAGGCGCGCAAACGATCCGTTTCCTGAACGACCTCGCAGGTTTTCTCGCCTTGCCAGCCCGCTTCGACGGGGCCGGGCGTTGCTTCCTGCATGATCAGGGCGCCGCCTGCGGGCGGGATCGGATTACCCTCGGGAGCGTCCCGCCATCCCTCCGGCGGCTGCGCCTGCGCCCGCCCCTCGCGGCTGGCGGCGATCATGGCGATGACCCCGAAGACGAGAAACGCGAAAATCAGAACGCGCAACAGCCATGCGCCGAGCGAATTTCCCGTGATCAGCGATCGCCCGCCGTTCCGTCCCCACATCATCAGCCGACGCTCCCTTCGAGACTGACCGAGACGAGCTTTTGCGCCTCGACGGCGAACTCCATGGGGAGCTCTTGGAGAACTTCCTTGCAGAAACCATTGACGAGAAGCGCGACGGCGTCTTCTTCGGAAAGCCCGCGTTGCTGGCAGTAGAAAAGCTGATCTTCCGACAGGCGCGACGTCGTCGCTTCATGTTCGAGCGTCGCTGAAGCGTTCTTCGCCTCGACATAAGGCACCGTATGGGCCCCGCAGTCGCCGCCGATCAAAAGCGAATCACATTGCGTGAAGTTGCGCGCATCCTTCGACTTGCGGCCGATTGAAACGAGGCCGCGATAGGTCGAGTTGGACTTGCCGGCGGAAATGCCCTTGGAAATAATCCGTGAACGCGTGTTTTCACCAAGGTGGATCATCTTGGTGCCGGTGTCCGCCTGCTGATGATTATTCGTGATCGCGATCGAATAGAACTCGCCTTGCGACCCGTCGCCCTTCAGGACGCAGGAAGGGTATTTCCAGGTGACGGCCGAGCCCGTTTCGACCTGGGTCCAGGAGACTTTCGAATTGCGTCCGCGACAGTCGGCGCGCTTCGTCACGAAATTATAGATGCCGCCCTTGCCGTCC
>CAZBOC010000334.1:0-3351 GCA_964493225.1 uncultured Caulobacterales bacterium
GTCTACGAGAACGCGTTGCGCGACGCCGGCCTTGACTACTACCTCGTCGGCGGCCACGCGTTCTACTCGCAGCAAGAAGTGTACGACCTGCTGAACCTGTTGCGGGCGGTCCTCAGCGAGTGCGACGACGTGGCCCTCGCCGGGGCGTTGCGCAGCCCGATCTTCGGCTTGCCGGACGAAGCTCTCTTCTGGCTCGCCCAGCGGGGCGGCTTGAACGCCGGGTTGGCCGACCCGCAAGCGATGGCCCGGCTGCCCGCCGATCTGCGACACGCGGGCGCCCGAGCGAGCGAAACGATCGCACGGCTCCGCCGAGAGAAGGACCGCTTGTCGGCCGCGCGTTTGCTCGACCTGGCTTGGGAGCTGACCGGCTACGACGCGACGCTGCTCGCAGAGTTCCTTGGCGAGCGAAAACTGGCGAACCTCGAAAAGCTGCACGAACAAGCGCGTGCGGCCGACGCCTCGGGGGCCGGCTTGGAGGGGTTCGTCGAACGGCTCTCGGCGTTCGTCCACAGGCCGCCCAAAGAGGCGCTCGCCGCCACGACCGCCGCCGACGCCAACGCGGTGCGGCTGATGACGGTCCACGCCGCGAAGGGCTTAGAGTTCCCGATCGTCGTGTTGGCGAACCTTCACCAGGAGACGCGGAACAACAGCGACGCCTTCGCTTTCGACCCGCGGCTCGGCCCGCTCGCGAAGCCTCCCGCCCGAGGCGCCTCGCCACCGGTCGGCCTCGACTTCTGGCGGGCGTCGCAACGCCCAGCGGACGAAGCAGAGCGCGACCGGCTGTTCTACGTGGCCGCTACCCGGGCGGCCGACCGGCTGATCCTCTCGGCCTGTTGCGATCCGACGGACCCGCCGGGGAGCCCTTGGATCGCCCGACTCGACGAACGCTTCGACCTGGCGAACGGGGCGGCCCGCGACGCCGACCCGGCGGACCGCACCCCGATCGTTTCGATCACGCCGCCCCGATCGGCGCCGCGGCCCGTGCGTAAACGTACCGGCGGGAGGCTCGCCGAGGCGCTCGTCGCGGCGTCGAACGCCGCGGCGGCGGGCGCGTGGCGACGCGAGACCGGCCCCCTCGCGTCCGCTACGCCCCGAGCCCCACCCCGACGCCTGCACCCGCCCCGACGCCAGGCCCGACGCCAGGCAACGCCGCTCCCGCCGCCGCGGCGATGGCGACGCCCTCTTCGGGGCTGGCGCCCCTGATGGTGTCGTTCTCAGGCGCCGCATCAAGCGACAGCGACGGCTCCATCGCCAGCTACGCCTGGGATTTCGACGACGACGGCGTCGACGACGCCAGCGGCGAGACCGCAAGCTTCACCTTCAGCGCGCCCGGCACCTATGTGGTGACATTAACGGTCACCGACGACGACGGCGCGAGCGCATCGGCCACGACGACGGTCACGGCGACGGCCCCCGCCGCGAGCAACGACGCGCCCGCCGATTTCGAAGCCTCGGTCCGTTTCCTGAACCGCGCGACCTTCGGGGCCACGGAGGCGGAAGCGAACAGCATGCTCACGGGCGGCTATTCGGCCTGGCTCGTCGATCAGTTCAACCAGCCGGTCAACGAACAACTCCCGCGCCTTCTCGCCGACGGCGTGCAGATCAACGCCAATTTCACCAGCCCCAACGAGACCTACATCACCTGGCGGGATTTCGTCGAAAGTCCTGACCAGCTGCGCCAGCGGATGATGTTCGCGCTATCGGAGATTCTCGTCGTCGGCGACATGTCGACGGGCAATCTTTTCGGCCGGGACTTCGCCCTCGGCTATTTCCGGGACATTCTCTACCGCAACGCCTTCGGCAATTACCGGGACATCCTCGAGGAAGTGACCTACTCGCCGGCGATGGGCGTGTTCCTGACCTACCTCTACAATCAGAAGGCCGATCCGGCGACGAACCGCGTGCCGGACGAAAACTACGCCCGCGAGGTCATGCAGCTCTTCACGATCGGTCTGTTCGAGCTGAACCTCGACGGCACGGTGAAAACCGACGCGAACGGCGATACGATCGAAACCTATGACGCCGAGGATATCCAGGGGCTCGCCCGCGTTTTCACCGGTCTCGGCCTGAAAGGCGACGGCTTCGGTTTCTCAAGGCGCGACGACGACGCCTTCTACTCTCCCATGCGCTTCTACGACGAATTTTACGAGACGGGCGAGAAATCCTTCCTCAGCACCGTGATCCCCGCCGGCGCAAGCGGACCCGACAGCATCGACATGGCGCTCGACGCGCTTTTCAATCATCCGAACGTCGCACCCTTCGTCTGCCGGCAGCTGATCCAGCGCTTTGTCACTGGCGCGCCGACGCCGGCCTATGTGGAGCGCGTGGCGACTGTGTTCGAGGCGGGCGCCTATCAATTGCCGGACGGCACGCTCGTCGGGACCGGCCAGCGCGGCGACCTCATGGCGACGCTCGCCGCGATCCTCCTCGACGACGAGGCCCTGCAGCCTTTCGATGACGCGCCGCAGGGTTTCGGCAAGGTGCGCGAGCCGGTCATGCGCTTCGTCCACTGGGCGCGGGCGTTCGACGTCAATTCGGCTGACGCGGAGAACGAAGACATTCTCTTCGACGCCAGCACGACCGACCGCCTCGCACAGCACCCGTCGCGCTCGCCGAGCGTGTTCAATTATTTCCGCCCCGGCTACGTCGCGCCGAACACGCAATCGGGCGCGGCCGGTCTGACGGCGCCGGAGCTTCAGATCACCAACTCCGCGACGCTGACCGGTTACGCGGCCACCATGAGCCGTTACATCCGCGACGAGCGCAACCGCAACAGGGTCCAGAGCCCCGCGGCCTATGTTCCGGATTACACGGACGAACTGGCCCTCGCCGACGACGCTGCGGCGCTGGTCGACCATCTCGACGAGCTTCTGACCGGCGGCGCGCTCCAGCCGGAAACCCGCGACCGGATCATTGAAATGATGGGCCTGATGGCGGGCTCGAGCGCGGCGGACCGCGAGGCGAGGGTCTACATCGCCGTCTGGATGGTGATGACCGCGCCCGAATATCTTGTGCAGCGCTAGGGGGAGGCGGCGATGGCGATCCTGACGAGACGAAGCATCCTGAAATCCGCTGCAAGCCTGCCGCTGGTTGCGGGGACCGGCCTCTCGACCGCCTTGACGTCGTTCGCGGCGAACGCCGCCGTCGACACGAGCGGTTACAAGGCGCTGGTCTGCGTATTCTTTCGCGGCGGCCTCGACGCCCATGACATTCTCCTGCCGACGGATACGGACGAGTATGATTCCTTTGCGAACATCCGCGCCTCCATGCTGGCCGGATACGGATCATCACGCGACCTCGGCCAGATCCTTCCCCTGTCGGGGACGAACCATGGCTTCCCGCCCGAATGGG